>CAMOXP010000014.1 GCA_946629205.1 uncultured Bacillota bacterium | reverse complement strand
CTGCAACTTCCATCTTGTTTGCGCAGTTCGCGCAGTCCACATCGATCTTGTAAGTCTTCTTCATGATAGTCTCTCCTTTATTGCACTTCTCAGTTACCAAGTGGCTTCCCACCCGGCAACGATTAAACGATTGTTTAATTGTTTGACTGTATAATAACATCAAGCTTAGAATATGTCAAGAGAAAAAGGGATCTGTTTGAGTGCTGTGAGGTGATGGATACGACAAGTGTATCAGGGGTTCTTTCATCTGGCTCTAGATTCGAGAAAATCCGGATTACACTGCATTTCTCTGACACGTGTCAGAGAAATCCTCTTCATTCCTGTTTCTCTCAGACCAGGAGCCCCGACCTGTCAGAGAAATATAAGAATGACAGCTGTTTCTCAGACAAATGGGCGCTCCGGATTGAGATCATCAATACATTTGTCTGAGAACATTCAGATGATACTGTATATCTCTGACGCGAGTCAGAGAAGTTCTTTCGAATTTGATTTTTCTCAGACAGGCAGTTCTGTGAAATGACGTGAGTCGCTCCAACATGTTTTTTAGAACCGAAAAACCTATGTTATAATACAACCGATATGAAACACAAACGCTGGATAATCTGGATCACTGTCATACTGATGCTCATTGGTGTAGCGTCTGCTTTTGCATACGGAAAAATGAATGCGGACGGAAACCAGAAGAGTTATTACGACAGCCTCAACGAGTTTGACTGGTCCAACACTTGTCCGGCGGCCGGCTGCAGAAATAACAATAACAACAAGGAAGACAAAGACTAAAATATGGACATTATCAAAGTATTAGCAGAAGAATTCAAACTAAGAACACATCAAGTAGAAGAAACCGTTAAGCTCATCGACGAAGGGAACACGATTCCGTTTATCGCCAGATACCGAAAGGAAGTTACCGGCGGAATGGATGATGTGACGCTCCGCGGCCTCGATGAACGGCTGACGTACCTGCGCAATCTGGAAGAGCGAAAAGGTGAAGTCATCCGCCTGATCGAGGAGCAGGGCGCGCTTACCGAAGAACTGAAGGCGCAGATCGAAGAGGCGCAGGTGCTCCAGCGTGTGGAAGACCTGTATAAGCCGTTCAAGAAGAAAAAAGCAACACGCGCATCCAAGGCAAAAGCAAGAGGCCTGGCGCCGCTGGCAGAAATCCTTTGGGAGCAGGGCGGTGAAGCCGCAAAGGCAGGCGCCGGAGCGTTTGCAGATCCGGAAAAGGCGGCGGAAGATCCGGAGACGGCAGTGGCCACGGCGGAAGAAGCGCTGCAGGGCGCGATGGACATTATCGCCGAGCGGATTTCCGACGATCCGGAAATCACGGCTGCGGTGCGTGAGAAGACATCCGGGACCGGTGTCATCACGACGGAAGCTGCCGAGAAGGAAGAGAAAACGGTCTACGAAATGTATTACGAATACAGCGAGCCGATCCATAAGATCCCGAATCACCGCGTGCTGGCCATCAACCGCGGTGAAAAAGAGAAAAAACTGAAAGTCAAAGTATCCGTCGACAAGGAGAGCATGGAAGGACTGATCGCAAAATCCGTAGAGCAGGAAGGCGGATGCGCCGGTGATCCTGTCATGACAGAAACCATCGCCGATGCGTATAAGCGGCTCATGGCGCCATCCATCGAGCGCGAAATGAGAAACATGCTCACCGAACGCGCCGAGGCGGAAGCAGTCAAAGTGTTTGCCAGAAACACGGAAAAACTCCTGATGGTTCCGCCGGTCAAAGGCGCCAGAGTCATCGCCATCGATCCGGGTTACCGTACGGGATGCAAGGTGGCGGTGTTGGACGAAACAGGCAAACTGAAAGCATACACCACAGTTTATCCAACCAAACCCCGCGAGGAGATCGCCAAGACGGAAGCGACCCTTAAGAAACTGGTGGAGAAATACGATATCAACACCATCGTCATCGGCAACGGCACCGCTTCCCGGGAAACAGAAGAAGTCGTTGCGGATTTCATCAGCAAGCAGAAGGCGGCGGGAGCAAAAGGAAGCTCCGCACTCCGCTACACCATTGTCAACGAAGCGGGCGCATCCGTTTACTCCGCGTCCAAGCTGGCCACGGAAGAGTACCCGGATCTGGATGTTACGGTCAGAGGGGCCATGTCCCTTGGGCGCAGGCTGCAGGATCCGCTGGCGGAGCTGGTCAAGATCCCGACCAAAAGCATCGGCGTCGGCCAGTACCAGCACGACATCAACCAGGGCCTGTTGGAAACGGCTCTTGGCAACGTGGTCGAAGACTGCGTGAACAAGGTCGGCGTAGACTTGAATACCGCATCACCGTCGCTGCTGTCATACATCGCCGGCATCAACATGGGCATCGCCAAAAACATCGTTGCCTACCGGGAAGAAAATGGTGTGTTCACCGACCGCAAGCAGCTGAAGAAAGTGCCGAAGCTCGGCGAGAAAACCTTCGGACAGTGCGCCGGCTTTGTCCGCATTGCCGGCGGCAAGGAGCCTCTCGATAACACAGCGGTCCACCCGGAATCCTATGCAGCCGCGAAGGCTATGCTGGAAAGCCTCGGGCTGGATAAAGCCGAGCTCAGCAAAGGCGGAGGTTTTGCAGATATCGACGATTTGATCTGGGAAAAGTACGGCGAGAAGGAAAAGCCCGCCAAGGCTTCGAAAGCGCAGCTGAAGGGCGGCCGCGTGAAGGGTTTTGCGGCGCTGAACGAAATCGCCAAAGCGCAAGAACGAGAAGAAAAAAAGAAGAACGGCAAAGACGAAAAGCCGAAACACAACATGAAACCGGCCTACAAAAAACTGGCGGAAGAGCTTGGCGTCGGCGAACTGACACTGGCAGACATTGTGGCAGAAATGAAAAAGCCCGGAAGAGACCCGCGTGAAGATGCGCCGGAAGTCGTCTTCCGAGGAGACGTGCGTTCCTTTGAAGATCTGAAGGTAGGCATGGAAATGGAAGGAACCGTCCGCAATGTCGTCGACTTCGGCGCCTTTGTAGACATCGGCGTCAAGAATGACGGACTGGTGCACATCAGCGAAATGTCGAAACGCTACATCAAACATCCGATGGAAGTGGTTTCTGTGGGCGATACCGTCAAAGTCCGCATCATCAAAATCGATGCGGATACCCAGCGGGTGGGCCTTACGATGAAGCTTTAGATAAGAATAAGATTTCGAGAGAAATACAAGTTGCAGGAGGTAATGAAGATGAGTCTGCCGCACGATCACGACGTTGGCTCAGAAAAAATAATGGAACGCATGCCGGCGGAGGAGAATTTCCGGACGGTGGCGACGCTGATGAAGCAGATGGACGATCCCAGCAGACTGCGCATCTTCTGGATCCTCTGCCACGTGGAGGAATGCGTCATCGACATTGCTGCGATGGCGGGAATGAGCAGTCCGGCGGTATCCCATCATCTTCGGAACCTGAAGGCAAGCGGTCTGATCGTTTCCCGCCGGGAGGGCAAGGAGATGTACTACAAGGCCGCAGATACAGACATTGCGCAAAAGCTCCACCACGCGGTGGAAGAAATCATGGAGATATCATGTCCGACAGAATAACAACAGAAAAAAAGAAGGTATTGCTGCTGACGACCGGAGGAACCATCGCGTCCGTCAAATCACCGGACGGACTGGTGCCGGGGCTGAGCAGCGCGCAGCTGCGGGAGCACCTTCCGCAGATCGGTGATGATATCGAGATCGATATCAAGGAACTGTATCATATTGACAGTACGGATATGAGCGCGAAGCAGTGGCTAGGCATTGTCCGCGCAGTTCGTGAGAATTATGATGCATACGATGGCTTCGTGATAGCACACGGAACGGACACCATGGCCTACACGGCGGCGGTCCTGTCTTATCTGATCCAGGATCCGGACAAACCGATCGTGCTCACCGGCGCGCAGAAGCCCATCGGCTTTGAGATCACCGACGCGAAGGCAAACCTGCAGGACAGCATCATGTACGCAGCCGACCCGTTTTCGAAAGGCGTGCAGATCGTCTTTGCCGGGAAAGTCATCGCCGGCACCCACGCCCGCAAAGTCCGGTCCATGAGTACTCTGGCGTTCGACAGTATCAACCTGCCGGTCATCGCAGAGATCAACAGCGGACAAGTCATACAGTACATCAAAGCGCCGGAGTTCTACAAATACGATTTTGCCGCAGCAGACGGTCCGTGCAGGTTCTATGAGCAGATCGACACGGACGTCTTCCTGCTGAAGCTGACGCCGGGCATGTCGCCGGCGCTCATCCCTGCGATTTTCGAAAATTATGATGCCGTTGTCATCGAGAGTTTCGGGGCGGGAGGGATTCCGGACAGCATTGAGAAAACACTCTTCGAAGAGTTGTCGAAGTTCAGTCCTGAAGAGAAGATCCTTGCCATGACAACACAGGTCACATACGAAGGCAGCCATCTCGACACCTACGAGGTCGGACGCCGCATCACCAGCTCCTTCAAGATTCTTGAAGCGAGGGATATGACGCTCGAGGCGACCATCGCCAAACTCATGTGGATCCTGGCAGAAAAAGAACAGACGTGGGAAGAGATCGAACGTCGCTTCTACACGCCTGTTGCATTGGATACTCTTATTGGGCATTGAACGGTATCAAACCGCAGCCGGCATCACACCCCGGCCTCATATACGATCTTAAGTAACGCTTCATAATCCGCGGCCGTCATCGGGCGCGGATTGCTGTCGTTGGAGCCGTTTTTATAAGCCATGTCCGCCAGGGCGGGGAAGTCCGCCGGATCCGGATCCAGCGACGCGAAGGTCGGCAGTTCGACATCCTTCGTCAGCTGCTTGACGTAGGCGACTGCCTTTGCAGCGCCGTCTTCGTCTGAATCATAAGTCAGTCCCAGCGCGCCAGCCACGCGGGCGTAGCGGTCCACGCAGTAGTCCATGTTGTATTCCATTACATAAGGAAGGAAGATGGCGTTGCAGGTGCCGTGGGGCAGATCGTACATGCTGCCCAGTGCCTCCGCGATGCAGTGGACGCTGGCCACATCGGAGTGGCTGAAGGAAATGCCGCCCAGCATGCTCGCCATGAGCATGTTGCTGCGGGCCTCCAGGTCCGAACCGTCTTTGTATGCCTTGACCAGGTTGCCGGCGATCAGTTCGATGGAGTAGAGCGCGGCTGCGTCACCGATCGGTTCTGAACATGTAGCTGTGAAACCTTCGATAGAATGGGTCAGCGCGTCCACGCCGGTGGCTGCTGTGACAGCAGGCGGCACGGAGATCGTCAGCTCCGGATCGCAGAGTGCCGTCGTCGCGGCCGTGTACGGACTTTTGACTGTCATCTTGTATTTGTTCTTCGTATCTGTGATGACCGAGGAGAAAGTGATCTCACTTCCGGTCCCCGATGTAGTCGGGATCGTGATCAGCGGCGGATTCGGAAGCGTCGCTGCAGTCTTGCCCTCATAGGGCTTGATGAACTCCGCGTCATGGGCAAGCAAAACCCCCACAGCCTTGGCGCAGTCGATCGGGCTGCCGCCGCCGACAGCGATCAGGAAATCTGCGCCGCACGCGCGCGCTTCACGGGCGGCTGCCTCCGCATTGACATCCTTCGGATTGGCTTCGACCCCGTCGAACAGACCGTATTCGATGCCCGCCTTGTCGAGCAGGTCGGTCACGATCCGGTCGATGCCGGCCTTCCGGATGCCCGGGTCCGTGATGATGAGCGGCTTCTTGCCGCCGATGGCCGCGATCTCTTCCGCCAGCTGCTTCACGCAGCCCGGACCGAAGATGATCTTCGTCGGAAGGGTGAACTCGAACGGATTCATGCATTTATAATTCATAGCCATAATAGAAACCTCCATGATTGAATCAAATCACATTAACAGCATTCCCGCCTGATATACGATCACCGCCAGCAGCCACGCGATGAAGCACTGCCAGATCACAACGCCGATGGCGTATCTGCTGCCCAGCTCGCGGCGGATCGACGCGATGGCCGCGACGCACGGCGTGTAGAGCAAACTGAAGATCAGGATGCTCACGGCCTGCAGGCTGTTCATGACTGTCGAAATGCCGACGCCCGCGTACAGGACGTTCAGCACGGACACAACGCTTTCCTTCGCCATGAATCCGCTGATCAGGGAGACGCAGAGCCTCCAGTCGCCGAGTCCCGCAGGCGCGAAGACCGGTGCGATGAAACCGGCGATCATGGCCAGGATGCTGTCCTCCTGGTTGGCGACCATGTTCAGATGTGTATCGAAACTCTGCAGGAACCAGATGATGATCGTCGCAATGAGGATGATCGAGAAGGCTCTCTGCAGGAAATCCTTCGCCTTGTCCCAGAGCAGGTGTCCGACGTTCTTCGGCCGCGGGAGACGGTAGTTGGGCAGTTCCATCACGAACGGAACGGCGTCGCCTTTGAACAGAGTGTGCCGGTAAAAGATCGCGATCAGGATGCCGACGACGATGCCCAGCACATACAGGCTTGTCATGATGAAGCCGCCGTAGCCGGGGAAGAACGCCGCCACGAAGAATGCGTAGATCGGCACCTTCGCCGAACAGCTCATGAACGGCAAAAGCAAAATCGTCATCCGCCGGTCCCGTTTGCTCGGCAGAGTCCGTGTCGCCATAACGGCCGGCACCGTGCACCCGAATCCGATGAGCATCGGCACGATGCTCCTTCCCGAAAGGCCGATCTTCTGCAAAAGCTTATCGGTCAGGAAGGCCACACGGGCTGTATATCCGCTGTCCTCGATCAGGGACAGGAAGAAGAACAAAGTCACTATAATAGGGAGGAAACTCAGTACTGTTCCCACGCCTTCGAAGATACCGTTCACCACAAGTCCCTGCAGGGCGGGGTTCACACCGGCCTTCGTCATGGCTGCGTCTGTCACGTCTGCCAGCGCGCTGATGCCCGCGGCCATCAGATCCTGCAGAAACGGTCCGATGACATTGAAGGTCAGGAAAAAGATGAGCGCCATGATCACAATGAACGCGGGAATCGCGATATATTTTCCCGTGAGGACCTTGTCCAATGCCTGGCTTCGCTCGTACTCTTTGCTGTGGCGCGCTTTTGTCACGCAGGCCTGGGTCAGTTTGCGGATGAAGGCGAAGCGCATGTCGGCGATGGCCGCGCTTCGGTCCAGCTCACGCTCATTTTCCATCTGGATGCTGATGTGCTCCAGCATGTCCCTTTCGTTCTCGTCAAGCTGGAGCTGATCCAGGATCAGGTGATCGCCTTCGATGACTTTGCTCGATGCGAATTTCGGCGGGATCCCGGCGCGTTCCGCATGGTCCTCGATCAGATGGGCTGTAGCGTGCAGACCTCTGTGCACCGCGCCGCCGTGATCGGTGGCATCGCAGAAGTCCTGCCTGCGCGGGACCTCATGGTTCCGCGCGACGTTGATCGCGTGCTCGACCAGTTCGCCGATGCCCTCGTTCTTCGCTGCCGCGATAGGAACCGTCGGAACGCCCAGCATTTCCTCCATCAGGTTGACGTCGATGTATCCGCCGTTGCCCCGCAGCTCGTCCATCATGTTGAGCGCCACGACCATCGGCACGCCCAGCTCGATGAGCTGCATGGTCAGATACATGTTCCGTTCTATATTTGTCGCGTCCACGATGTTGATGATCGCGTCTGGTTTTTCCTTCAGTACAAAATCACGGGAAACGATTTCCTCGCTGGAGTACGGGCTCATGGAATAGATGCCCGGCAGGTCCGTGAGGAGTGTGTCGGGATGGCCTTTGATCGCGCCTTCCTTGCGGTCTACGGTGACGCCCGGGAAATTGCCGATGCGCTGGTTCGACCCTGTCAGCTGATTGAACAGAGTGGTCTTGCCGCTGTTCTGGTTGCCCACCAAAGCGAAGCGCAGGGTGGTGCCTTCCGGAACAGGATCCGCTTTGCCGCGCTTTGCAGCCGGCGCTTCACCCAACCCGGGGTGCTCGATCTCACGGCGCAGCTCGGCCCTTGCTGCCTTTGCGGCTTCCGCTGCCGCCGCCTCGTCTGTTCTTGGTGCGGGAATCTTCTCGACGGTGATGTGATCCGCGTCTGCCAGCCGCAGTGACAGTTCGTAATCGTGGATCCGGATCTCGATCGGATCGCCCATGGGAGCGAACTTGATCAGGGCCACGTCGCAGCCCGGGATCAGACCCATATCAAGAAAGTGCTGGCGAAGAGCCCCTTTGCCGCCAACAGCAGTAATACGTGCATATTCATCAACAGCTAATTCGCTGAGTTTCATCTGTCTTTTCCTCCGAAGTCTATGTGTTAGCTACATCTTACCACAACGCCGGAGTTCCCACAACGCACGCGGCGTGAAAGAAATATGCTATAATAAAAGCACCATTACACCAAGGAGGCAGGGATGGAACGAAGTGATGTTGTGATCATCGGCGCCGGCGGCGTAGGATGCGCGGTCGCCCGGGAACTGTCACGGTACAAACTGAATATCACCGTTCTCGAGAAGGAATGCGATGTAGCCGGCGGGATCAGCGGGAGGAATTCCGCAGTCGTTCACGCGGGCTTTAACAATGTTCCTGGAAGCCTTATGGCAAAGCTGTGCGTAGAAGGGAACCAGAACTTCGAAGCGCTCTGCAGTGAACTCGATGTGCCGTACAAAAAGACGGGAAAGCTCCTGGTGGCGTTCGATGAGAATGACATGGAGTCGCTGCGCAGCGTACTCGCCCAGGGCGAAGCAAACGGATGCAAAGGCCTCCGGCTCGTAGGGGCGGACGAGATGAAAGACCTGGCGCCCGGGATCGGCGGCATCGGCGGCATGTATTCCCCGGAGACCGCGGTCTTCGACCCGTTCCTCTACTGTATCGCTCTGGCGGAGAATGCGCTGGCAAACGGCGTGCAGTTTCGATTTAACAGCGAGGTCATCAGTATCGGCAGGGAGAGCAGCGGCAGCTTCGTCGTGAAGACAGCCGGCGGCGCATACGGATGCAGGCTTCTCATCAACTGTGCGGGCCTCGGCAGCGGCAGGATCTCAGAGATGGCGGGCGGCCCCGCATACAGACTCTACCCGTGCAGGGGCGAATACTTCATTTTGGACAAGGTCGCGGACGATCTGCTGCCGATGCCGGTGTATCCTGCGCCGCGCAAAGGCATCGGAGGCCTTGGCGTCCACCTGACGCCGACGACAGCGGGCAATATCATCATCGGTCCCAGCGCGGAATATATATCTCAAATAGACGATCTGTCCTGCACGAAGCCCGTCATGGACGGATTGTACGCTGAAGCAAAGGCGCTTTTGCCGGCGATAGAGCGAAAGATGATCATCGGCAGTTACGCGGGGATCCGTCCGAAGCTGGCACCTCCGGAAGAAGGCGGATACCGGGATTTTGTGATCAAGGAAGAAGCAAACTGTCCGGGTCTGGTCAACCTGATCGGCATCGAGTCGCCGGGTCTCACCGCATCCATGCCGGCTGCGCGCATGGTCCGCAGGATCATCGGGAACAGGATGCCTTTGGAAGAAAAAGAGGATTTCGTCGCGGCGCGGAAGGCGCCGGTCCGTTTCCGGGACCTCACTGAAGAGGAGCAGGCGCAGCTGATTTGCGAGGACCCGGAGTACGGTGAACTCATCTGCAGATGCCAGAAAGTGACGAAGCGGGAGATACGAAACGCCATCGAGAATCCGTTCGGGGCGCGGAGCATCTCCGCGATCAAATACAGGGCGTGGGCGACGACAGGAAGGTGCAACGGCGGATACTGCCTCACTAGAATTGTCGATATGCTGATCCATGAGTACGGAATGAAGCCGGAAGAGATCACATACAGGAGCGCCGGAAGCGAGATGTTTGACGGCAAGGTGAAATAACAATGAGGAGAGGTGAAACGTCCACAATTCAATATGACGTTCTGGTTGTCGGCGCCGGTCCGGGAGGACTGGCCGCGGCGAAGGGCGCGCGGGAGGCAGGCGCGGAGCGTGTGCTTCTCGTCGAACGCGACAGCCGGACAGGGGGGATTCTCAACCAGTGCATCCACGACGGGTTTGGGATCGTGCGGTACCGCCAACAGCTGACAGGACCCGAGTACGCCCTGAAAGCAGAAACGGAGCTGGCAGATATGGGCATCGAACTGCTGATGGGATGCCATGTCCTGCGCATCGATGCGCAGGAGCGTGCCCACGTGGTGACGGTTGTTTCCGCAGACGGACTGAAGCACATCGAAACAGGTACCGTGATCCTCGCGACCGGATGCAGGGAACGGACCCGCGGCGCGATCGCCATACCGGGATCGCGGCCGGCCGGCGTGTTTACGGCGGGCGTTACGCAGAATCTCGTAAACGTCAGAAACGTGATGCCGGGAAAACGTGTCGTCATATTTGGTTCGGGAGATGTGGGGATGATCATGGCGCGCAGGCTGAGCCTGGAAGGCGCGCATGTCGAGGCGGTCGTCGAGATCTTCCCGCAGCCGGCAGGGCTGTCGAGAAACGTCAGTCAGTGTCTGTATGACTACGACATCCCGATCTTTTGCAGTCATACCATATCGAATATCATCGGCAAGAAGCGGCTTGAAGCCGTTGAGATATCGGCGCTGGATCAGGACATGCAGCCGGTCAGCGGCACAGAGCGTCTGATCGAATGCGACACACTGGTCCTTTCGGTCGGGCTGATCCCGGAGAACGAAGTGGCCCAGACGGCCGGTGTCACCCTCGATGGGAAGACGAACGGCGTGATCACAGACGAACATCTGCAGACTAACGTCCGCGGGATCTTCGCCTGCGGCAACGCCCGGCGCATCATGGACTTGGCCGACTTTGTGTCAGAACAGGGTGAGATGGCAGGCAGGAACGCAGTCGCGTATCTGCGCGGCGCGGAGATGGACACATGGGACGAGGCGAGGACATCCTCCATGGCAAAGGGTTTCCCGGAGGAAGGCGTCGTCACATGCACGCTCTGCCCGACAGGATGTCAGGTCAGATTCAATGAAGAAACCGGAGAGTACGAAGGAAACAAATGCAAACGCGGCGCGCAGTTTGCGCAGCAGGAGAGGACAGCCCCGAAAAGGATCCTCACCACGACCGTGAAACTGGATGACGGCCGGCTTCTGCCGGTGCGCAGCGCCCGGCCCGTGAGCAAGCAAAAGCTCCCGCAGCTGGTGCGGCAGATCAGTGGAATCACAGTCAGCCCGCCCGTAAAGTGCGGCGAAACTGTAACGAACCTGCAGGACGACGAAACAGAAATTGCTGTTTTAGCTGCAGCAGACATGTAAATTATGCTTTTGCTTCGGCTTTTGCATCTTTCCATGCATCATATGCAGCAAGGTCGCCTTTGGTCAGCGCGATACACGCTGCGATAACGGCCGCGTCGTCGATGAGCCCGACGCCGATGTACTTGTCCGGAATGATATCCTTCGGATTGACCAGATAGAGAAGCGCTGCAACGATCATGATGAGCGACTTTTTCGGAACCTCTGTGTAATCCTTCTGGATGTAGTCTTTCAGAAGCGCGATCATGCGCGGGACATCAGCGAGGTACGCGCCTGCTTTCGGAACGGTTTCAAGCTTTGCCTCGACCTGTTCGAGCAGCTGATCCATCTTGCCGCCGTCTTCGAGGAATGCGCCGGCCTTTTCCTTTCCGCCGTCCAGAATGCCCTGGGCCTGGTTCTTAAGATCTTCTGTATTCATAGTTTCAAACCTCCTGGTTGGATTATACCACAATGTGAGAATTGTGGTATACTACTTACATGACCATGACAAAGAACACGAAAATCCTTGGCGCGATATGCGTGACAATTACATCTATATGTTACGGACTGGTTCCGTCGTTTTCGTTTATGTCCTTCAGGATCGGCGTTGAGACGGAGACGCTCTTGTTCAACAAATTCCTGTATGCCGCGATCATCATGTGGGCGTTCCTCCTGATCCGCAAGATCCCATTCCGGTTTTCGCGCCGCGCCGCGCTGACGATGGCCGTCGCCTGCGCAGGCTACATCGGCATGTCGACTACATTATATATATCCTTCGATTATATATCCGGTTCGCTAGCGACCATTGTTTCGTTTACCTTCCCGGCCATGATTGTCGCCATCGAGATGATCACGGGACGGGAGCCGGTGAAAGCTGCCAGGATCATCGCGGTCCTGCTGTCCTTTGGCGGACTGTGCCTCATCGTGTGGTCGCCCGACATGGAAGTCAATCTCGTCGGCGTATTCTTCGCGTTCCTCGCGGCGGTCGGATACGTCATTTATCTGTTCGGACTCTCCGCAGAAAGCGTCAAGCAGGAGAACAGCTTCGCGGTTGCCGGATATGTAATGACTTCCGCGGCGGCGGTGAACTGTATCCGCTGTGCCGTAAGTGGGAAGCCGATGTTTGCGACAGAGCCGGCTCAGATCGGCATGATGATTCTGCTGTCTGTCGTATGTGTATTTCTGGCGATCCTGTTCTACGCCATCGGCGTGCGCCTCATCGGACCGGGCAACGCGGCTCTTGTCAACACACTGGAACCTGTGCTTGCATGCATCTTCGGACACTTCCTGGTCGGCGATGTGCTGACAACGGTGATGATGATCGGTTCCGCCCTCGTCGTCGCAGCTGTGCTCATCACCAATCTTCCGGAAAAGAAAAAGGACGTACCGCAGCAGGTACATCCTGATGAGTCGGGACCGTCTTCGGATCAGTCACCGGACCATTCCGGGGATCAGTGATTCTGCAGCTTGCCGCGCAGCCAGTCGATCCACAGGTCAAATCCTTCTCCTGTTTTTCCTGATAAGAATAGAACATCCGCATCCGGATTCAGTTTATGGATGCGTTCTTTCACAGCGTCATCGTCAAAGGCAAACCAGTTCCTCGTATCGGTCTTGTTGATCAGCACGCACTGGCAGATCGAAAACATGAGCGGGTACTTGAGAGGTTTGTCATCTCCTTCCGGAACGGACAGAATCTCTACATTATAATCAGCGCCTGTATCCTGCTCGGCAGTGCAGACCAGGTTGCCCACATTCTCCATGAACAGCAGGTCGATGCCGTCCGTGTCAAACTCCTGCAGCGCCTGCCGGACCATGCTTGCGTCCATGGCGCATTCGCCGCCTGTGTGGACCTGTATGGAACTGACGCCGGCAGCCTGCATTTTTTCTGCGTCAACAGAGGCTTCGATATCTGCCTCCATAACGCCGATCCTGTATTCGTCTTTCAGCGCATCGATCGTACGCAGCAGCGTCGTTGTTTTGCCTGCGCCCGGCGACGCCATGATGTTGATCATCAGCGTGCCTTTGCTTTTGTTATATGCTCTTACTTCATCTGCGATCCGGTTGTTCTCGTCGAACACACCGACCTTGACGTCAATTACCTTTACTGTATTATCAGCCATAACGTGCCTCCATTCGTTCTTGCTGAAGGGATTATACCATAAGGAGCAAAAGGGGTGGGAAGATTTTGCAGAAGCTTGCCCGGCACGTGATGCTTTTGCTTGCGGTGCGGGCGCCGGTCGTATATAATTTCATTCACAAACCGACTGGAGAAGAACGACTGACTGGTTACGATAGAGAATCATGATGAGAGGAGAATGAGAATGATCTTTCTGAAGAACGATTACAGCCTGGGGTGCCATCCGATCGTGCTGCAGGCTCTGGTCGATACGAACATGGAACTGCATGACGGATACTGTGAGGACGAATACTGCAGGAAAGCAGCGGACAGGATCAGAAAACTGGTCAAATGCCCCGAAGCGGATGTGCATTTCCTGCCCGGCGGGACGCTGATGAACCTGTCGGCACTGGCAGCATTCCTGCTCCGGCCGCACTGGAGCGTGATCTCTGCGGACAGCGGACATATCTGCGTGCATGAGACGGGTGCCATCGAAGCGACAGGTCATAAGATCAATCACGTGAAGACCAGGGACGGCAAACTGCGGCCTGCGGATATCGAGGATGTTCTGATCTTTCATGAGGACGAGCACTACGTTTTGCCGAAAGCAATCTACATTTCCGATTCCACAGAGACCGGTCTGGTATATACAAAGGAAGAACTTCAGGCGCTGCGGGACTGCTGCGACAAGCACGGCCTGTATATCTATCTGGACGGTGCGCGGCTGCCGATGGCGCTGAGCAGTGAGAAGAACGATGTCAGCTTTGAGGATCTGCCGCAGATCTGCGACGCCTTCTATCTGGGCGGGACCAAATGCGGCGCCATGTTCGGCGAGGCTCTGGTCATCGTGAACGATGCGCTGAAAGAGGATATGCGCTTCCTCATCAAGCAGCGCGGCGCGCTTCTCGCCAAGGGCAGGCTGATGGGCGTGCAGTTCGATGCGCTGCTGGAGGGCGGACTGTATCTGGATTTGGGTGACCAAGCAGTCAGAATGGCGACGCAGCTGGCGAAGGGAATCGCAGGCAAAGGCTACGAGTTCTATCTGCCGCAGGAAACGAACATGGTGTTCCCGATGTTCCCGAAGGAGCAGGCGGAGTTCCTGGCGACCAAGGTCATGTTCGAGACGTATCCGGTCGTGACAGACACCCATCAGTGCATCCGTCTCGTCACAAGCTGGGGCACCACACAGGAAGAAATCAAAGCATTTCTGGAACTGATTTAAAAATAGAAAAAACAGCAAAAACATCCTAATCTGCTGTTGTCGACCGCCCGGAAACCGCTCAACGAAGGGCCTCGCGGAGGTTTTGAAAAAAACT
>CAMOXP010000013.1 GCA_946629205.1 uncultured Bacillota bacterium | reverse complement strand
CCGGAATTCGTATGCTCGATCCATGATAGATACCCCTTTTGAGAACATGTGTTCTAACCTCTATGGGTATCATACCACAGAATCAGCGGAACGTCTACTGCCGGATCGTTTTTCTCTGTCTTTTTTTCATGCCGCTGCAGCAGATTCATCCCGCCGCTTAAGAAGCGGGGGGGTTCTCTGCTGTTTTATGATAAAACGCGAACCCGTCGCGTCCCGCTTCCTTGACTCTGTAAAGCGCCAGATCGGCTGTCTTGAACAGCGCGTCCGGGCTGTCCGGATCCTCAGCGTTTCCGGAGCTGAACGCGACACCGATGCTAAGTGTCACATCAGGCAGACCATCGTCTCGGCGATGCAGCATTTCGTTTACAGCTGCAATCTTGCTTTCGACGACGTGCTTCAGTTCCGGCCGCATCTGCACCATCAGCACCGCGAATTCATCACCGCCGATCCTACAGACAAAGTCCTCAGAACGGAAACTGGAGGACAGGATCTGCGCGACTTTCTGCAGGACCTTGTCTCCTATCTCATGACCGTAAGTATCATTGATGGATTTAAAGAAATCCACGTCGACGATCATCAGCGCCACCTCTTCACCAAACAGTTCCTCCCGTTTGTTGTCGAAGAACTTCCGGTTGTACAGATCCGTCATTACATCATGGGTCGCCTCATAGGACAAGATCTCGTGATGTTTCTGGGTCGCCTGCAGCATTGTATTGTAGGCCTTGGCCAGATAAGTATACTCGGCGGCGCCTTTCACCGGAAGCGCCCTTTGCGTCCGGATATACTCAGTACTGTTGCCCAAAGGCAGCAGAACCAGCTGCGCGATAGCAAACAGAAAGATCAGCGCGAACCCAAGCAACAGGGCCATCAGGATGTTCTGAATGATGATCCGGTGCTTCGCGCTCTCGTAGTACTCCAGTTCAAGGGCGCGGGTGTTCTCCATCAACTGCTCTGTGCTGTTGAGGACGCTGCCCCAGATCTCACTTTTCTTGTCTTCATAGCTTTGATCAAAGACCATATTGCGCGCCTTCTGGCGCTTCTGCTGTGCGGTAAGCTGACTGTCTTCCTTCGTCAGGGTCACCTCTGTCAGATCCTTCGGAACCTCCGCAGGATCCAGACTGTATCCTTCCGCGGCGAGACACATGGCGTAACCCTCGACCTCCGCCAACTCGTTAGATGCTTTCAACGCGTTCGCCAAAGAAGTGTAAATGCCATCTTCCTTGCCGTACGGCTCGATTGCCGCCAGCGAAGCCTCCCTGCGTTTGTCCACATCGACTTCCTTGTAATATGCTTCGGCTTCTTCGACATTTCCGGTCGCTATGAAAGCCTGGCACTTTTCTGTGAGGTAATCAGAAACCTCGCGCATTTGGTTGATCGATTCCTCCCCAACAATATAAGCTTCCGTCGAGTCCTGCATATTCGTCAGCGACGTATCGATGCGGGACGACCCTACAACTAGCAGAAGTGAGATGACGATCAGCAGCGCAACGAAAACCGCGAAGAAATAGGTGATTTTGATTTCCTTCTTATTCTTCTGTTCCATTCTTGGCCCCTGAAAGCTTCCTGCTTTCTGATTTTCTTTTCTTTTTTATATCATACAACATTTTGTCCGCTTCGTGAATCAATTCTTTCGGCGTCTGCCCTTCCGTATACTTCGCAATGCCGATGCTCATCCGCAGCGCATAGGGCGACACGTCGTCAAAGGCAACCAGCTTCTCCTGGATTGATTCCGAGAGGATCTCCACATCTTTCGGATCCGCCGTTTCGATTACGATGATAAATTCATCGCCGCCGTACCGGGCGATATAGGGACGCGGAATATAACCGCCGCAGGCCTCCTTGATCCCTTTTGACGCATGGACCAGAGCGTTATCTCCCTCCACATGTCCGTAAGTATCGTTGATCTGCTTGAAGCTGTCCAGATCCATCATCATAAGGTATACATCATGGTCATGGTTCCGCAGTTTGTAATCCATGAACCCAAGCAGATTCTGCCGGTTGTTGACCTGCGTCAGCTTATCGATAGAAATCTGCTGCATGATCGTTCCCAGGAAGAGCAGCAAAAGCTCGACCATGATCGCAACGCAAATCACCGGGAACGCCTCGCCGGCAAAGGAGAGGGCCCAGCTGGCCAGGATGCACAGAGGGAATGTCGCCGCAATGGCAAGATGCGACCGTGTGAGCGGCTCGGACTCCTTCTTGCACTGCAGCAGCAGACGTACTGCGAACAAAACGGAAAATCCCAGCAAATAGAACATCTCAAACTGGAACCAGGATCCGCGAACGTATCCGCCCGCCGCATCGATCAGAAACAGCTGATGTGATTTTAGATTGAGGATCGCGAGAACGACCGGAATGACAGCCGGCACCATGATCAGGCGGAACCGGAGTTTGTCACCGGTATGATGCTCTGTAATCTGCGCTTCCGCGTAGATGCACCAGATGAAGACGCCGATGATCAGCGTGATGTGATACAGGGTCTTGAACACATAGGATACGACCATCGCATTATCCAGATCAAGGATCCGGTCGAACAGGGTAAACAGAAAGTTTGCCGAAAAATTGATCAGAAAACAAGCGAGCAGTCTGGAGAGACAGAGCTCAGCAAAAGACTGCGTACCGCTTCTCTTCGTCCAGAAAAGCAGTATGCCTGTGATGATCATGCAAATTGCGTAGACTTCTGCATACAGAATCGCATCCATGTGACAGTGCCCCTATTTTCCCTATTATATAGATTCTTCTGCATTATAAGAGCAAAAACGTCACGGAAAGCGTCACAAATCAGTCAAAAACGGGTAGATCCTCCTTCTTGACCAAAAGGCCTTTGACTGAATAGGAAATGCCGGTGCGCTGCCGGCTCGTCAGGAAGTTGTCGTTGATACGTTTTTCAATGATGTGGCAGTTCTCCTCAGTCGTGTTGATGAGAAGAATGAGATACTGGCCCTGTCCGTACTTGGTGACCGTATCTGTGTGACGCACAGAACTGACAGCCGCGGACTTCAGACGTTCAGACAGCTCTGTGAGTTTCGGCCCCTCGCGCATGGGGTTGCCTTTGCTGTCCACGATGGTGCAGAGCATGAGAAAGATCTTGTCGGCGTTTCGGCGCATGGTACGCTCGATGGTTTGATAGAGTTCCTGAAAGACCGGAAGCGAACAATAATAACCGCGGCCGCCTGTATCGTCGGAGTTGGTCAGCTTCTCCTGGATCTCATCGATGGTCTCGTGATCATGGAACAGATGCTCACCGAGACGGCGGATGAAGTCGCGGACATGTTCGTTGGAGCGGTCGCCGTATTCTTTGAGATAGAGATCGATGGTATCTTCATAGTAACGCTCGGAATCCGCGAAGCGGCCCAGATTCGTCAGGGCTTCGACCACGTAGATTTCCCATTCCGCAAAGGGATCGACACGAACGGCGTAGAGGGCCAGTTCGTACATATCCTTGAACTTATGCGCCTCTCTGCAGTAGTCCATGAGCGCTGTGGCTGCCTGATAAAACAATGTGCGGTAGCGTTCACCTTCCTGATAGATCCACGGAACGTTATCTCTGCCCGCGAAGAAACGGCCTGCGTAACTGTAGCAGGCGTCAGACAGTTTGTCCGCCCTCTTTTTCGGGTTTTCTTCGGCAAATGCCTCTTCGGCCAGACGTTCGAACTCCCGGGCGTCCTCTACGACAGGAACTTCATCCGTCCAGTAATAGATGCCTTTGCTCTGCTTGACGAAGTTCGCGTCGGGAAGGCCGTGGGCTTTGAGGTTTTTGCGCATGTTATAGAGGACGTTCCGGATGGCGTGGGACACATCTTCGATGTCCCTGTCCTCGAAGAGAGTGTTTTTAATGAGGCTGCGGCTGGCGCCGTCCTGACCGAAGTGGAACATCAGCAGCATGAGCAGGCCGATCTGTGATTCGTCTCTGGATCCGATGGCAATCTCAGCGCCATTGTAATTGACCGAGTAGGACCCCAACGTCCTGACATAGATCACATTCTTCTCTTCCATTTTTCCGCTCATGGTTTTTTCGCTCATGTCAAAACCTCCCGGGATGCATGGCTCGTCAGACTCTCTTGGAAACAAATTCGTAGTTGTTGCAGGTGTTCAGCAGCGTTTCTTTTGTAATCGTGCCTTGCTGGTACAGTTCAAACAGACTGTTGTCCATGGTCATCATGCCTTCTGCCCTTGCTGCCTGCATGGCCGCCTCCAGCTGATGGAGTTTGTTCTCGCGGATCATATTCTGGATGGCCGGGTTGGATTTCATCACTTCGAATACCGGAGTGATCGTTCCGCTCGTCGTAGGGACCAGCTGCTGGCAGACAACGCCGCGGATCAGCTGGGCGAGCTGCCCTCTGACCTGGACCTGCTGCGTGGCAGGGAACACATCAACGATACGGTTGATGGTATTAGCGGCGCTGCTGGTGTGCAGGGTGCTGAACAGCAGGACGCCTGTTTCCGCCGCTGTGATCGCTGCGGAGATCGTTTCGAAGTCGCGCATCTCGCCCAGCAGGATCACGTCCGGACTCTCGCGAAGCGCAGAACGCAGGGACTCCAGATACCCCGGCGTGTCGATGAACACCTCGCGCTGGCTGACGATGCTCTTGTTATGGGAATGCAGATATTCGATAGGGTCTTCCATGGTGATGATGTGGGATTCCCTCTGATGGTTGATCCGGTCGATCATGCAGGCCAGCGTCGTGGATTTGCCCGATCCGGCCGCGCCCGCAACGAGCACGAGTCCCGTCATGTTGTCCGCCAGGGAAAGAACGCTTTCGGGGATCCCCAGTTCCCGGTAATCCGGAATACCGAATTTGATAACACGAATGACTGCAGACAGCGAACCGCGCTGACGGAACACATTCACACGGAATCTACCCAGTTCTGGAACAGAGAACGAGAAATCATCGTCCAATCCCTTGTCCAGAATCGTCTTCTCTCTTCTGGCAGCTGTGTAGATCTCGTCGATGACCGGTTCGATAGAGGCGGGTTTCATGATGTCCCCACCCATCCTGTCCTGCGCTCCCTTGACCTTGCAGGTCACGGGAAGGCCCGCGATGAGGAAGATGTCAGAGGCTCCTTTGAGTATAGCTTGTTTCAGTATATCCTGCAGCATCATTCTTCTGCTCCTTTCCAGATATGCGTGAACGGATCGTCCGCTTTCCAATCCTTCTTGAGATCCCACTGTTCGATCCTGTAATCACCGTTCGCGTCCGGCGCGGACACCCGGATCTCCAGAGCGTAACCGCCCCGTTCGATTTTTGTCTGCCGGTCTGCTTCTGCCACCGCCCCTGCGGCTGCCTTTTCATCAAAGTCACGCAGGAACTGCTGCCCCTCGGCTTCAAGCTCGTATCGGTTGGCGGTGACTGCGGCGAAGCGCTCCGCCATGACCTTGTCAGCGTTCGTTGTCGCCAGCGTCAGCGTTGCCAGCGTCGTGAGTATGATCGCGACTACAACGAGGAAAATCGCGATCGGCCCTAATCTGAGTTTGTGGTTCATCGCGCTCCCTCCTTGATATAACTTCCCGTGTGCATCTGGTAAATCGCCGTGCCGTCTCCCGGATAAATATTGATCAGTTCATCCACGTAGGTCCCGGCGGCTCCTTCTTCCGGCGTCAGCGTCACTTCTATGCGGAACCCATTCTGCGTGGCCGTCACAGTCTCCCCCACAACGGTAATGTCCGACGCGCCCTCCATCTGCTCGAGGAGCTGTGCAGCTTCTTTCGCATTTGCCGCGTCCTTGGTGACCTCCGCCGTGTTTTCCGCGCAGATGACGGCCTTGGTCAAATCGCCCGCGTCAAGACTCTGCTCTCTTGCCGTCATGCAAACCAAAGTGATCACCACGATGACGATCAGCAAGAGCAGGAACATCATGAACAGCTCCACAACGGAAGCGATATTGCTTTTTTTGTTGATCTTATCTCCGAACATTGACGTAAGATGCTCCTTTATCCGTCTTGATCTCAAGCAGATTATCCGAGATGTAACTTATTTCAAACTGCGAGGTCTCCCCGATCTTGCTTGCGGTATTGGGGTCGACCGGCAGGTCGCTTTTGCTGTATTCCTCCATGAGGGCTCCGTCCGAAAGGTAGATCTTATGGGCGAATCCGGTATCCCCGTCCGCGATGAAGATGCCCGGGCAGCCGTCGAAATCCATCGGCGTCACTTCCCCGCCGGCATGGTCTTTGACCGCTGTCGCGACATAGGCGCAGACGATGCGCTGCATATCGTTCTCATGCTGGCTGTCCGCCCCGTGCTGGTAGGACTTTGCCGCGAAGACGACCAAAAGCAGTATGACAAGGAACAGCACCGCGATGGTCAGTGCTGAGAGGATCTCTCCTATGCTTTTGTTGCTTTTGCTGCTATCCATTTCCTATGTACCCTTTTATTTATCGTCCCGATAAATGACCCGGATCTGCGGAGGCTGATTCTCCGCGAAGAGGTCATAGACGATCAGATAGTCTTCTTTGTTGACAGTGAGGCCGTAATTCTCTTCAAGATAAGCGAGACTCTCCGGATAGGCGTTCTCGATGACGTAACATTGAAGTGCCCGCTCCTGAACGGTCTCTTTGATGGCGTTCTCCCGGTCCGCGATGTCTTCTTCCGTGACTGCAAAGACAGCATAAAGGACGATACAGACAAGGAGTACGGCCAGTATCACGCAAACGGTTATGAACTTGTGATCACGGATGATCTGCATAAACGATGTTCCTTTCGGTTCTCAGCCTTCGTTTGATTCTCCATCAGCCTTTCCCGTCAGCCGATCGAATTCATGATGCCGATGAGCGGGACCATCAGCGAGATCAGCATCAGTCCCAGTGTGATCATGAGGAAGCCTGTCAGAAGCGGCTCGACTGTGTTGGCGATGCGCGCCACATAGGTTTCATTATTGTCCTTCAGGTTGGTCAGTATTTTCTGCAGGATGGAATCCAGCATGCCGCTGCGCTCTGCCGGGATCAGCATCCTGTTGTTGATCGGATCGTAGAGTTTTTCTTCGCTCGCCGCCTGGGAGAAACTAAGTCCCGTGCGCATTTTTTCGATGCAGTTGTTCAGCTTTTTCTTCAGACCGTCCGTCTCGGCGACGGGCAGACTCTTGGCGATGGCTTCGTCCTGCATTTCACCGCTGGAGATGAACATGTCGAAGCAGGAAGTGAACCGGTACAAATCGAGGTTGTCAAAGAGCTGCCGGAAGGTGCTGATCTTTGAGAGCACGCCCCGCACTGTTGCCGATTTGCCGCCTCTCCACATGAAGACGCCGATGAGAAGCAGGATGACCAGGATGATCATGATCACCATCAGCACCTTGCACAAAGTGAAGGAAACGTTGATGTAATTCAAAGACGATGACGCCAGGCTTCCGGTCAAATTGTTGTACACCCCGTAAAAGGCAGGGAAGACGATGGCCAGCATTGCGATCAGCACCACGATGACCATGAACAGCAAAATGATCGGATAGCGCACGGCGGACACGAAGGTGTTCCGCATGGAGTGTTCCGTCCTGTAATAGTCGGACAGGTGGAACAGCGTGCCTTCGAGCTTTCCTGTATATTCCGAGGCATCGACCATATCCACAGCGTAATCCGGGAATGCTTCCGACCCTTTCATGGCGTCCGCCAGGGAAGACCCCTCGGACATCTTCCGGGCCATTGCCTCATAGGCTGCGTTGCCTTTGTCCGTGTCTTCGGATTCTTCTTTCAGAAGTCCCACCGCTTCAGATGGCGTGATCCCTGCTTTGATCATCATGCCCATGTTTTCAAAGAATGAGCCCATCTCGTTTGCATTCATTGCAAAGCTCCTTTCTGGTTTTTAATCTGGTTTCTAATATTGATAAACGTCCTGGTAGTTGCTGCCGTCTCCGATGAAATCGGCGTTTTGTCCGTTGGCTGAGAAGGTCAGATCCACGCGGGTCCAGTCGCCCGGGTTCACGGAGAATTCCACTGTCGTCCAGCCTTTCTCTTCTGTATAGAACATGTTCCACGCGTGATACAGGTTGTCCGGCGCTACATATCCGAAGATGATTTTCGTCGGGATGCCCTGGCTGCGCAGCATAGAGGCCGCCAGGCTGGCGTAGTCAAAGCAGATGCCTTTGCCTGTTTCCATGACTTCGTCCGGATCGGGGACATATCCTGATTCGACCGTCTTCGCTTCGTCGTAGTCATACTTGACTTTATCGCATATGAATTGGTAAACCTTGCCGACAAAATCGCTCTCAGCTCCCGATTCTTTGGCCATTTCCGCCGCTTTTTTCACGCAGTCGGAGTCTTTCGAATAATCAGCGTAAACGTTCGGCCTAAGGTATGGAGCAAGCGGATCATCCAGCTTGACATCCGCACTTGTCACATAAAGTTCATAATAGCTGTTGCCACTGATGTTCTTCATCACCTTGATGTTGTATGTGCCGTCGCCGCACTGCAGCGGGAAAATCTGCTCGCTGCCCTGCTCGATATCATAGGTGTATGTTTCATCGTCTTTGATCACCTGCAGTTTCAGTCTGCTGTCGCTTTTTGCCACAACGCCGAAATACCCGTCGGATACGCATGACAAATCCACCTGTACTTCGCCGTCTCCCTCTGCGCTGTCCTCATGGAATTCAGCGTCATGGTATTCGGATTCGAACGTTCCGCCGCTGCTGTTCTCGCCGCCGCCTCCGCTGTCACTGGAAGCAGCTGTGCTGGAACCGCCGCCGCAGGCGGTGAAAGTCAGGCAAATCATCGCGATCAAAATGATATATATTTTGTTTTTCGTCACAAATCTATGTTTCATTTTGTGACACCATTATAACACAAAGAATTCCATCCGCGCATCCCAATCTGCATACTGTGATCTGAAAAAGATACATTTAAATGCCTAGTTATAATCGCCTGTTAGTGATAAATCTTTAATATGTTTGTATTTTAGTTAATAATTTGATATCCTTATATGCGGATGCTTCAGGGCATTCACATTCTTCCGGCTCACACGCGGATCTGTCCGCGTTCGGACCGGCATAGAGGAGGAAACCAAATGGCTGAAGAGAAGCCTGCCGGCAGTGCACCGGCTGAAACGATTACAACAAAAAAGCAACGTGACTATATGTTCGACACGTTCCGCGGGATCCTGATGCTGTCGATCCCGATTTCCCACTTCACAAAGGCTTCGGGCAACTGGTATGCTGCCTTGTATGGCAGCGCCGGATGGGCGCAGACACACCCGACCGGATTCGTCTACATTACAATCAATGTTTTCGTCATGCAGGCGTTCATGTTTTTGTCCGGGTACTTTTCCAAGAAACCGGAGCGGGCGAGAGAGACCGCCTTCCGCGGCATATTGTGGCCGTACCTGGTATTTACGACCATCACCCTGATTGCTGCATGGGGCTTCGACTGTCCGATCGGAAAGTATTTCGGCTACCTGACCCCATCCTTCGCGTTGTGGTTCCTGGTCGCCCTGTTCCTGTACCGGTACTTCCTGGTAGAAATCGTTAAATTCAAGTGGGCGCTGCCCATGAGCATCATCATGATGCTCGCCGCCGGCGTTCTGCCCTTCGGTCAGTTCATGGCGCTGGGACGTGTGTTCTCCTACTTCCCGTTCTTCCTGATCGGCTACTACTGCTCGAAGGAAACCTTGGACAAAGTCCGGACGCTCAAGAAAAAACCTATCCTCGTGGCGCTGCTCGGCGCGGTGCTTGTCGGCATGTCAATCTGGCTCATGTACAACGGGCCGACGCTTTCATGGTTCCTGTTGAAGGAAGACCTTACCCGGTTCGGACACACCTGGTACACCGAATGCTTGTGGAGACTGCTGGTCTTCGGACTGTCCGCCGGATGGATCGCCTTTATGGTCAACATCCTGCCGTCCAAGCAGAACTTCCTCTGCTATATCGGTACGAACACCATGCCAATCTACCTGTTCCACTTGGGACTGCGGCATGTAATCACTCAGTACAATGTCTACATGGGCGTCGTCGGCAGCCTGATCGTCGCATGGTTTGCAGGCATTTCCCTGCTGCATAAGAAGCACAACAATTGGGCAGTATCGATCATTATCACTGTGCTCTCTATTGTGGGCGTGTTCGTCCTGTGCATGTCCGGCGTGCTGGATCCGCTGGCAGGCGGATGCCCGAAGAATCTGGTGCTCTTCTACGTCCTTGTCTGGGGCAGCGCGCTGCTGACCGGCGTTTCACTGGCAGCTCCGTTCTGGGTCAAGCTCTATGACCTGCTGACTGAAGGACCGCTGCGTGCGTCATTCATCACCGAATGGCTGGAAGGAAAATACCTAAAGAAAAACAACAATGAAGAAGCCAAGTAAGCGCACAGAGAAATACACGAATAAAACAGCTGCCGTACATGTTGCGGCAGCTCTTTGTCTATGCCTTTTTCTTGCTTTTGCATTGGCTGCGGCGCTGACCGGATGCACGTCGTCAGAACCGGATGCCGGCGACGAAAGCGCGCTGGACCGCGGCCCGGAAAAGGTGATCACCGAAGATGTATTCCTCCAAAATGAAGACGGCACCTACACGTACTGTGAGATCGTAGCGCCCGATATCGAAGGACCCTATCCGCTCGTCTGCATTTCCCACGGGATCTACGGCAGCCTGAACAGCGGCGGCGCGCGGCTCTTGTCTGAACTGCTGGCGTCAAACGGAATCGCCGCAGTCCGCGCGGACTTTAACCGCTGCCTGACAGACGATCCGGACAAAGCCCTTGCCAAGGACAAGTCCGGGCGCACCAATGATTACACACTCAAAGATATGCTTGAATCCAACATGCTCCTCATCGGCTACACGATGGATCACTATAATGTTGATCCGGACCGCATCGGTGTTTACGGCAGATCCTTCGGCGGCCGCGTCGCCATGATCATGGGCAATGAAAGCTGGGGCGGCATCGACTACAAGGCCATGGCCCTCATCGCGCCTGCCGGCAATGAGTACGCCCTCATCCACTATGTGGGCGGCCAGGAAGAATGGGATCGCATCCGCGCCATCGTGGCAAAGGACGGCAAATGCAAACGCGGCGTACTGACCTTTACCCCGGAGTGGTTTGAGGAATACTACGAGCTGAATCCTGCTCTCACCGGCGACAAATTCGGCGATAAGCCCGTAATGGTCTATTACAATACAAAGGACACAGTCGTCGAACCAAAAACCAGCCTTGACTGTGCCCATGCTTATTCTAATGTTGCGATCTATGAAGTAACGACCGACGACGGTCACGGCTACGAAATGTCCTATGATGTGTCCCCAATCAAAGTCGAGATCATGAACCGGGTCGTCAAATTCTTCAAGGACAATCTGTAGCTCTTCCGTTACAATTCTATCGTTACAGCTCCGCACCCAGCTTTTCCAGTTCTGCCAGCATCTGCTCATCTGCTGCCAGATCCTTTGGCTTGTTTGCGGATATGGATTTCGCGAAGACAACGTTCCATCCCAGATAATCAGCAATGCATTGGAACTGTTTCTGTATGATCTCGTATTCCGCGTCATTGAGCTCCGCCTCTCCGATCACGACGGTTCCGATCTTCTTACCGGTTCCCGAAAACTTCGACGCGCGGGCGTAGAACTTATCGATGACCAGTTTCAGCTGCGCCGTAATGCCCCACCAGTAGACCGGCGTTGCGAAGATGATCGCATCGGCTTCCTCGACTGCTGCGTTGATCTCCGGGGAATCATCCGCGAAGATGCACCTGCTCATGCAGCCGCAGGCGTTACAGGCTTTGCACGGGATGATTTCCTTGCCTGCCGCATCGATCTGCGTCACTTCGATATCTGCTGCATCCGGTCTTTCCTCAAGGCCTTTCCGGATGGCTTTGATCGCTGTCAATGTGTTGCCCTTGCGCGGGCTTCCGTTCAGAATCAGTACTTTCATATTGTTATCCCTCCTATACCATCGCATTTGCATTATCGCATTTGCTGCACCTATCATATCAAGGCTGCCGCTCTGAAGGCAATACCCCGTTGTTTTTTTCTCTCCGTTGATCATTCTCATTTGATTGTTCTCATCGCCGAAGCAAAACCTTTCTATTGATTATGGGAATCAATTCACATATACTTCATGAGTGGAGGGTGAATCAATGGATATTCAGACAATCAAATTAAAAAAGACAATTCTTGAAGACAATAATAAAGATGCGGACCTGCTGCGCAGTCAGCTCGAGGATGCGGGCACATATTATGTGAACGTCATGTCCTCACCGGGCTCGGGCAAGACCACAACACTCATCAGCACGATCCGGCAACTGCAAAATCCGGATAGCGGCGCTGCACCTCTGAGAGTGGGTGTCATGGAGGCGGACATCGACAGCGATGTGGATGCGCAGACCATCGCCCGTGAAACCGGCGTTCCTTCCGTACAGCTGCACACCGGCGGTATGTGTCATCTGGACGCTGAGATGTCCCGGCAAGGCCTGAAGGGAATCGGTTACGAAGACCTGGATCTTGTTTTCCTGGAGAACGTAGGCAATCTGGTATGCCCCGCTGAGTTCGACACAGGCGCGCACATGAAGGCAGTGATACTCTCCGTGCCCGAAGGAGACGATAAGCCTTTGAAATATCCGCTGATGTTTGAGGAGGCGGATGTGGTGCTCGTCAGCAAGATCGACGCAATGGAAGCGTTCGACTTCGACCCGGACCGGTTCCGCGAAAATCTCGCCGCCTGCAATCCGGATGCGCCTGTCTTTTTCCTGTCCGGCGCTACCGGCGAGGGCGTGCCGGAATGGGCTGCCTGGCTCGAGAAGAACGTGCGGGGCGGGAGCGGGAAATGATTCCGCAGCCGCATGGGATTTTTTGCTGTTAACTAATGCACTAAAGCAACCTTTGTGTTAGAATGGTTATTAGAGTATTCATTCCGAAACAATCGTAAAACAATCTGAAAGGAGAATAAATAAATGACTAAGAACATTGATTGGGGCAGCCTGAGTTTCAAGTATCAGCCGACCGACTACCGTGTTACCGCTTCCTATAAGGATGGTAAATGGAGCGAGCTGGAACTGATTACCGACCCAACAGTACACATTTCCGAATGCGCCGGCGTGCTTCAGTACGCACAGACTGTTTTTGAAGGGCTCAAAGCTTACAGAACAGAAGACGGCAAGATCGTAACATTCCGTCCTGACCTGAACGCGCAGAGAATGGTCGATTCCGCGAAAAGACTTGCGATCCCGGTCGTTCCTGAGGAAATGTTCATGGAGGCCTTGGACATGCTGGTCAAGGCAAACGCAGATTGGGTTCCGCCATACGGCAGCGGCGCAACGCTTTATGTTCGTCCGTTCATTTATGGAAGCGGCCCGATGATCGGCGTTGCTCCTGCTCCGGAGTATGAATTCCGTATGATGTGCATGCCGGTCGGTCCTTACTTCAAAGAAGGCATCAAGCCGATCGTCATCAAGGTATCGGATTTCGACAGAGCAGCTCCGCACGGAACAGGAAACATCAAGGCTGGTCTGAACTATGCCATGAGTCTTTACGCAGGCGAACTGGCCCATGCAGAAGGCTTCGCGGAAAACATGTATCTGGATGCAGGCACGAGAACCTGCGTTGAGGAGACCGGCGGCGCCAACTTCATCTTCATCACAAAGGATGGCAAGGTCGTCACACCGAAGTCACACTCCGACTCCATCCTTCCTTCCGTCACAAGAAGAAGCCTGATGATCGTTGCTAAGGATATCCTGGGCATGGAGACAGAAACGCGCGAAGTCAAGTTCGAGGAAGTTCCTGAATTTGCAGAATGCGGACTCTGCGGAACAGCAGCTGTCATCTCACCGGTAGGAAAGATCAACGATCACGGCAGAGAGATTGCTTTCCCGAGCGGCATGGATGAAATGGGACCAACCCTCAAGAAACTCTATGATACACTGACCGGAATCCAGATGGGCAGAATCGAAGGTCCGGAAGGCTGGATCCACGAAATCAAATAAAACATCCACCAATACTAATACAAAAATGTGTCAAAGGGACGGTTCTTTTGACACATTTTTTTATGCTTCAATCTCATACTTCAATCTCGTTTGCTGTTAAGGTATCGGCGAATCTGTTCCTCATCTTTGATTTCCAGTCCCCGCTCTCCTGCGAGGGATTCGATGTGATGGGTGAACTCGTGGCGGAGAACTTCTCTGAGCTGCTCTGTCATCTGATCCTCCGTCATCCAGCCGTAGACGCTGTTGATCGAACCGCCGTAGATCACGATGCCGCGGCCCAGATTGGATCTGACGTACTCGCCCATGATCACCATATCGTCGCCATATGGACTTCTCTTGATTTCAGGCGTCAAAACAATGCCTGCGTTGAGATCCTTATAAAATTCTTCCGGCAGCTCCTCGGCCAGCATGTCGAGGATCTCTCCCATTCTGTTCAGGTCCATACTTGTTCCCCTCGTCTGAATATATTTAAAAAACAAAAAAGTAATGGGTTGCGTCCTACTTATTAGTACTACGCAACCCATTACTTGTCAACTTGTAACACCCTCATTTCTGTTACCTCGCTTCCTGCGGCCTGATCTTCCGTGCTTCGGGCTTCCTGTTCCCCCGTGGATTCTACTTCGGATTCCTGCACCTCTACGTTTCTACGATTCCCGGATAAACTTCGCTAATTCTCCGATTCTACGTTAGTTCCGTATTGTGACTTTTGCTTCTGTGCGTCCCTAATTCTACGATTCTTCGCTAGTTCCGTACATTGAGATTCATGCATCTGCGCTTCGCTAATTCTTCAATTCTACGTTAGTTCCGTACACGAGACTCCCTGCAATTGCGCTTCGCCAATTCTTCAATTCTACGTTGGTTCCGTACCTGAGATTTCAGATTTGTGCTTCGCCAGTTCTTCAATTCTACGTTGGTTCCGTACTTAATTTCAGATTGTGCTTCGCCAGTTCTTCAATTCTACGTTGGTTCCGTACCTGAG
>CAMOXP010000012.1 GCA_946629205.1 uncultured Bacillota bacterium | reverse complement strand
TGATCATCATCGTCGGCCTGGCTCTGCGGTACATCATAAAAGAGAAGAAAAAGGGGAACAAATGCGTCGGTTGTCCCTATGCTGGGGAATGCTGCAAGTATTCGTCTAAAGAGATGGACGAACTTGCTGCGGAAATCACAGCCGGGATAGCAGCAGAAAAGACGTCCTGCTGCGGACACGCGAAATAGTAACACAATGAAGGGCTGCTGATGTAGCCCTTCTTTGATTGTAGGTGGTGCCAACTTCGGAATGTAAAAGTTTTTTTGTAAAATAATACTGATAACTACGACTTTTCGGTTTCATCGGGTGTTTTAGGATGGTAAGGACGGTTTGAGAGGAATGGTTAGGACTTCGTATTCGTAAATTTTGCATCATATTGATCATAAAACTACGATTTGAATCTTTCTGAGGACTGCATATTTCCCGTACCAGATCAAAAGTCGTATTTATTCTGTCTTTAAGGTTCAAAAACTTTTACATTCCGAAATTTGCTGCTCTTGAGCCGAGCACCGTCTACACATTTAACTCCGTATTATGATTTTGCGATTGCATCTGAATCGCAACTCGGTTACAATATGGATGAAAGCTAGGGGAGCGAAAGCTGAGAGCCCGGGTTCGTCCCGGATACCCTCATGACCTGATCCGGATCATGCCGGCGTAGGGAAGCAGAATATGACTGATTCTGAACGCTCCTTTTGTGTGGAGCGTTGTTTTATTGCCGGTAAAGACTATGGCAAAGGCAATAAGTAGCGCAGGAAGAAAGGAGGAAAGCTGAAATGGAAGCAAGTGTAGCGATCCAGGTGCTGCCTGAGGCACCGGATGACGAAGAACTGTGCCGCATTGTCGATGAGGTCATCGCATACATTGCGGAGCAGGGGTACAACTATTATGTAGGACCCTTTGAAACGACGATCGAGGGACCCTATGAGGAACTGATGGACATTGTGAAGGAATGCCAGCACATCGCGATCCGGGCGGGAGCACCGTCGGTGGCTTCCTATGTCAAGATCAGTTACAAACCGGAAGGCGAGGTGCTTTCTATTGAAAGGAAGATCGGCAAGTACCATGAATAAAACGGGCCGGTTCTCAAACAAAATCTACCCGTTCATCTCGATTCTGGCGATTCTGGCGCTGTGGGAGGCGCTGTCATTTTTTGAAATCGTACCGAATTTCATGCTCCCGTCGCCGCAGCAGACAGTGCAGGCCTTTATCGGCGATTTCTGGCTGCTGATGTCCCACCTGAAGGTGACACTCCTGGAGACAGTCATCGGAACGCTGATGGGGGTCAGCATCGGTTTCCTGTCGGCCGTCCTGATGGACAGATGGGATCCGGCGTATAAAGCCATGTATCCGATCATCGTGTTGACACAGACGATCCCGGCTGTAGCGATCGCGCCGCTGCTGGTGCTCTGGTTCGGATACAAGATGATGCCAAAGGTCGTACTGATCGTTCTGATCACGTTCTTTCCGATCGTGGTCGGCGTACTGGACGGATTCCGGAGCGCCGATAAGGACGCCATCAATCTGCTGCGTTCCATGGGAGCGAGCAGATGGCAGATCTTCCGTCATATCAAATTCCCGAACGCGTTGCCGAACTTCTTTTCGGGTCTGCGGATCACCGTCGCGTATTCCGTTGTCGGCGCAGTCCTCGCAGAGTGGCTGGGAGGTTTCGCCGGACTGGGCGTTTATATGACCAGAGTCAAGAAATCATTTGCCTATGATAAGATGTTCGCGGTCATCTTCCTGATTTCCATCATCAGCCTGATCCTGATCTGGCTGGTCAGCGTGCTGCAGAAAAAGTGCATGCCGTGGGAGCAGGTCGACGAACCGGTTAGAAAAAGAGACAGAAACAAAGTTGTGAAAGGATAAATATAATGAAAAAGAAACTGATGATTATCATGCTTGCATCACTGATGGCGGTATTTACGCTTGTGCTTGCAGGCTGCGGCGGAAGTGAGGAGCAGAGCGATGCGGACGGTCCAACCGACTCCACAAAAGTGACCTTCGTTCTTGACTGGACGCCGAACACGAACCACACCGGCGTCTATGTTGCCGAAAAACTGGGATACTTTGATGAGGCAGGTCTCGACGTCGAGATCGTACAGCCACCTGACAACGGCGCAGAAGCAATGGTCGCTTCCGGCAAGGCGCAGTTTGGTGTATCCTTCCAGGACTACATGGTCCCGGCCCTTGCAGGGGAGGAGAAGACCATGCCGATCACGGCGGTCGCCGCGATCCTGCAGCACAATCTGTCCGGCATTATGTCAGCCAAGGATCAGGAAATCACAAGTCCCGCGAAAATGGAGAACCATACCTACGCCACATGGGAACTGCCGATCGAACAGGCCATCCTCAAGGAATGCGTAGAAGCTGACGGCGGCAATTTCGACAAGGTCGAGATGATTCCGGAAACCATCGACGATGAGGTCGCAGCCCTTAAAACCAAGCAGGTCGACACCATCTGGGTCTACTACGGATGGGCCGGCATCAGCGCGCAGGTGCAGGATTTCGCAATCAACTATTTTGCCTTCAAAGATATCGATGACGCATTCGATTATTACTCACCGGTCATTATCGCCAACGATGAGTTCCTGGCAGATAATCCGGATACTGCAAAGGCATTCCTGGCAGCTGTGGCCAAGGGCTATGAATACGCCATTGAGAACCCCGACGAAGCCGCTGATATCCTCGTAGAAGCAAATCCGGAAGTTGATGCCGAACTCGCCAAGGCAAGTCAGAAGTATCTGGCAGATCAGTACAAGGCTGAGGCAGATCAGTGGGGCGTCATCGACGCTGCAAGATGGAACAAATTCTATCAGTTCATCAACGACAAGGGACTTTCCGAACAGGAAATCCCGATGGATATCGGATTCACCAACGATTATCTGCCGCAGAAGTAAGATTGCAAAACAGGAAGGCAAAAGCAAGAAGGCAAAGGCATGAGCACCATGAGCACCCACAAGCTTGAAACACAGAATATCACAATGAAATTCGGAGAGGAAACGATCATCCGGGATATTTCCATTGCAGTGGATCGGGGAGAACTGGTCAGTCTGCTCGGCGTGTCCGGAAGCGGCAAGACCACGCTCTTTAACTGCATCTCCGGGATCTACCAGCCAAGCGGGGGAAGAGTGCTTCTTGATGGGGATGATATCACAGGTACGACAGGACATATCAGTTATATGCTCCAGAAGGACCTGCTTTTGCCGTACAAGACGATCGAAGACAATGTGGGACTTCCTCTGTTGATCCGAGGTATGTCCAAAGAGGAAGCCAGGAAACAGGCATCGGAACACTTCGAAGAGTTTGGCCTGGAGGGGACACAGAAGAAGTACCCGAAGCAGCTGTCCGGCGGTATGCGGCAGAGAGCTGCGCTGCTGCGGACCTATCTGTTCTCAGATAACGTAGCCCTCCTGGACGAGCCGTTTTCTGCCCTTGATACGATCACGAAGGGCAAGATCCACAAGTGGTATCTGGATGTCATGGAGAAAATCAATCTGACGACAGTTTTCATTACCCATGACATCAATGAGGCGATCCTGCTGTCGGACCGCATTTACATCATGACGGGGAAGCCCGGGGAGATCCGATACGAGATTCGGATCGACACGCCGCGAAGTCAGCGGCAGGGGTACGATCTCACAGACGAGTTCATGCAATACAAGCGGCAGATCATGGGGATCCTGGAAGAGTGAATACAAGCCACACATGCACCAAATCATGTGTGGCTTAATAATTATATATACAAATTCTAGTGGTCTTGTGCTATAATATAATCTGTATACGAATGGATTCAAATCAACTGACAGGAGAAGAATATGACATATTTACAGGCCGCTATACTTGGTATTGTACAGGGCCTCGCTGAGTTTCTGCCCATCAGCAGCAGCGGACATCTGGCTCTTTTGCAATACTTCTTTGGAGTGGAAGCAGACAGTGTGCTTTTGTTCACCGTTATGATGCACGTCGGAACACTGGTGTCCGTCTTTATCATCTACCGCAAAGACATCTGGGCGCTGATCCTTGAACTGATAGACACGATCAAAGACCTTTGCACGGGGAAAGGACCACGGATCGATTCCAGTCCCATGCGGCGCATGGGCTTCATGATCATTGTGGCAACGATCCCTACAGCATTGATCGGACTGATATTTGAAGATTTCTTTGAAAGTTTATATTCGTCAATAGTATCAATTGCAATTGGCCTGATTTTCACCGGTATCATTCTGTTTGTCGCTGAGAGAATGGGAAGAAGCGACAAGGGGCCGATGGAGATGAAGTGGAGACACGCTATATTCATCGGGATCATGCAGGGGATAGCAATCTGCCCGGGCGTGTCCAGATCTGGGTCGACCTTGTTCGGCAGTCTGATTTCCGGGCTGAAGAGAGAATTTGCGGTTGAATTCGTATTCCTTATTTCCATTCCCTCGATTTTAGGCTCCGTTGTCATGGAAATGCCAAAAGCTCTCGCTGAAGGGATGGATGCGTCTATGGTCGGACCGCTCATTCTCGGCGTCATTCTGGCGGCTCTGTCCGGTATATTTGCCATTAAGGCGATGATCAAGGTCGTATCAAATAAGAGACTGATAGGTTTTACAATATATGTTTGGATCGTAGCGGCATGCGTACTTGCTTATTCACTGCTGGCTGCGTAACGAGGTAATAATGGCAGAAAAGAAAAGGGGACCCGGAAGACCTCCGGTAAGCAAAAACAAAAATACAAAAGCAAAAGCAAATACAAACACAACTGCACGCTCTTCATCAAAGAAAAAGACAGACGCCTCACCTGAGGTGCAGAAAGCAGTTGAGAAACTGGAACTGAGGCAGGAATCGAAGGCACAGATCCGGGATGAGATCCTCGGGATCCTGGTCATCGCCCTTGGCGTGTTCCTGATCATCGCGCTCCAGACACACGCTGCAGGTATGGCCGGAGATGCGATCAGCAAAGGCCTCAAAGGCATGTTCGGACTTATCGCCTATTTCATGCCGTACTATTTTATTGTTTACGGCATCCTCTTGTTCCTGAAGAAGACGATCCATATCAGCATCAAGTCGATCATCTATTTGGTCATCATTTATTTGGCCATCGATCTCGTAAATGCCGGCAGATTCATGGATAATATCGCAACCGGCGGCTCCTGGGGAGGCTTTTCCAAGAGTTTCAGCGACGGAATTGCCTTAGATGGAGGCGGTGTCTTCGGCATGGGCGTAGGCGGACTCATCACCCAGGCAATTGGAGTGGCAGGACTGTATCTGGCTGCATTCTGCATCATATTTATTTTCCTGCTTTTGCTGATCAATACGCCGATTTCAAGGTTCTTTGAGGGATTTAAGGCGCGCAGAGTTCGGAAACGTCTCGAAAGAGAAGAAAGAGAAAAAGAGAGAGCGCGCAAGGAAGCTGAAGATGCGGAACTTATTGGGGCACCGGCTTCTTCCGGTCTGCGGATCCAGGCACCGGGGATCGGTGACGGGAACATGACCGAAGGACAGCGGAAGATCATAGATTATATGCACGAAGATCCAACCGGCGCTTCGACAGAGAAGAAACCGGGCGCACGGCCCCGGAGCAGAACGGTGCATTCCGATCCGGAAGGCCCGAATATCATCGGCGCAGGGACATCGAACGGATCCTCTCCATCCGGCATGGTCCATGATACCCCGAAGCCAATGACAAAGAGCGAAGCTGCACAGAGCAAGCTTGAAGAAGGTGATTTCCTTCCTTCTGACAACTACGCTGATTACGAGTTTCCATCGTTTGACCTGCTGAAGAAACCTTCCAGAACACAGAATTCGTCCAGCGAAAGTGAACTCAGGTACAAAGCACAGCTTTTGGAAGACACTCTGAACAGCTTTGGAATCGCGACTACTGTTACAGATGTAATACAGGGACCTACAGTCACACGGTTCGAAGTGCATCCGAACAGCGGCGTCAGGGTTTCCAGGATCCTGAATCTTCACAATGATATCGCTCTGAACATGAAAGCAAAGAGTGTCAGGATCGAAGCTCCGATTCCTGGTAAGGACGCAGTTGGCGTTGAAATCGAAAACGAACACCCCAATGCCGTTACCGTGCGTGAGATCATTGAATCAAATGAATTCCAGACTGCGAAATCAAAGCTTACATTTGCTGTGGGCAGAGATATCGGCGGCAAGGCGATTGTTGCGGATCTGGCAGAAATGCCGCATCTGCTGATTGCAGGCGCGACCGGATCCGGTAAGTCTGTGTGCATCAACAGCATCATTGCAAGTATCCTGTACAAGGCGCGTCCTGACGAAGTCAAAATGGTGCTCATCGACCCTAAGATCGTTGAACTCTCCCATTATAACGGCGTACCGCACCTGTTGATCCCTGTCGTCACCGACGCTGCCAAGGCTGCGGCCGCGCTCAACTGGGCCGTCGCTGAGATGGATGACAGATATAAGCGTTTCGCTGAGAACGGTGTGAAAGACATCCATGGATTCAACAGACTGAAGGCGAAACAGAAGAACAACGTGAGAAACGGTGAAGTCGACGGACCGATGACACAAGTTGTCATCATCATCGATGAGCTGGCGGATCTGATGATGGTATCGTCCTCACAGGTGGAGGAGTCGATCTGCAGACTCGCACAGAAGGCAAGGGCAGCCGGCATGCATCTCATCGTTGCCACCCAGAGACCGTCTGTTAATGTTATCACCGGTCTGATCAAAGCCAATATCCCGTCAAGGATCGCCTTTGCGGTAACGTCGCAGGTCGATTCCAGAACGATTCTGGACGGCGTTGGAGCCGAAAAACTGGTCGGAAAGGGCGATATGCTCTTTGCGCCGATCGGCAGCAATAAACCGACGAGGATCCAGGGCACCTTCATTTCGGAGGACGAGGTCAAGAAGCTGATCCAGTACGTCCAGCAGCAGGGTGAAGCTGATGAGGCTGCAGAGGCGGATGTGCTCGATACGATCGAACGGGCAAATATGCCCGACGCCGAAAAGGGCGACAAATCAGAGTACGAGGACGAGCTTCTGCCGGACGCGATCGAATTCGTCGTGGATCATGGATCTGCGTCCGTATCGATGCTCCAGAGACGGTTCCGCATCGGCTACAACAGGGCCGCCCGTATCATCGACATGATGGAGGAACGGCAGATCGTAGGCCCGCCTGACGGCAGCCGGCCGAGACAGGTGCTCATTTCTATGGAAAATCTGGAAAACATGAAGAATACGACATCGGATATGTGATGAAATACAGAAAGTTATATATAGAAACACTAGGGTGCCCGAAGAACTTCAATGATTCCGAGGGCATCGGAGGCATATGGGAGGCTGCCGGCGGCGAGATCGTCGCAAGCCCTGAGGAAGCTGAGGTCGTTATCGTGAACACCTGCGGCTTTATTAACGATGCCAAGAGGGAGTCCATCGACGCGATCTTTGACATGACCAGGCTGGAGAACAATCCGAAACTCATCGTGAGCGGCTGTCTGAGCCAGCGTTATGGAGAGGAACTCGCAGAAGAAATTCCTGAGATCGATTATCTTCTCGGTGTCAATGATTACGAGAAACTCCCGGAGATCATCGGCGGCAGCCGGCGCCTGTACAGAAGCGACGCTCCTGAATGTTTCAACGAGTTCAGCAGCCGCAGGCTCGGTGACGTTCATTACTCGGCGACTCTGCGCATTGCGGAAGGCTGCAACAACCGCTGTGCCTACTGTGTGATCCCGGATATCCGCGGACCTTACAGGAGCAGGCCGATGGAGAATATTCTTGAGGAAGCTGAACTGCTCGCAAAGGCAGGTGTGCGGGAACTGATCCTGATCGCGCAGGACCTGACAGAGTATGGCCGCGATCTGTACGGCAAGTTGTGTCTTCCTGATCTGCTGCGGAAGCTTTGCCGCATCGGCGGCGATGACTTAAGCAAGGGATTCCGCTGGATCAGGCTCATGTATTGTTATGAGGATAAGATCACAGACGAGCTGATCGAGGTCATGGCATCCGAACCAAGGATCTGCAGTTATATCGATATTCCGCTGCAGCATATTTCGGACAATGTTCTGCGCGGTATGCGCCGCCGTTCCACATCGGCTTCGATCCGGTCCACGATCAGCAGGCTGCGGGAAGCGATTCCTGACATCCATATCCGGACAACGTTTATTACCGGTTTTCCCGGAGAAACCGAAGAGGACTTCGAGGAACTTGCTGTTTTTGCAATGGAGACCGGCTTTGAAAGGTTGGGAGTCTTTGCTTATTCCCAGGAGGAGGGAACACCTGCCGGCGATATGGCAAATCAGATCGAGGACGAGGTCAAGGCAGCCAGAGCGGACAGTATCATGCGCCATCAGGTGGACTTGTCCAGAAAATTGAACGAAGAAAAAATCGGATGTGTAATGGATGTTCTCGTTGAAGGAATCGATGAGGAGGACGATCAGTTCATTACATACATCGGCAGGACGGAATATGACGCCCCGGAAATCGACGGAAGTGTGATTTTCAGAGCGCTTTCTGCCGACGAGCGGCTTGAGCCCGGGACGTTTGTTTCCGTGCTGATTGAGGATGCTTTTGATTACGACCTTGTGGGTACGTTGATAACGAAAGGATAATGACAATGGAGAAACAGGATTTTAAGTACAAAAATCTGCCGAATCATCTGACGATTGCGAGGGTCTGCGCGATTCCGCTTTTCATCGTCCTGCTGTTGATGGGATTCCGGGTTGCGGCTACGATCGTATTCCTTGCAGCCGCGCTTACAGACATGCTGGACGGGAAAATCGCCAGAAGGTACAATCTGGTGACGAATTTCGGCAAACTGATGGACCCGCTTGCGGACAAACTGCTGACCATGTCGGCCTTTGTCTGTCTTGTGGAACTAGGGGATATCCCGGGCTGGATGGTCATCGTGATTCTCGGCCGTGAGTTTATCATTACAGGCATGCGGCAGGTGGCCGCAGCGGAAGGCATCGTCATCGCCGCCGGGTGGTCAGGCAAAATCAAGACCGTCTGCCAGATGGTCGCGATTCCGCTGATCATGCTGAAGAACTGGCCGTGCAGTCTGCTCCCGTTCTACTGTCCGCTGGATCAGATCATGCTTTGGGCGGCTCTGGTAATGACCATTTGGTCCGGAGCAGAGTATATCATCAAGAACAAACAAGTCTTTTCAATGAAGAACAAGGGCTGATATCCGCGCCGGCACAAAGCCGGGCATTCAGCCGGAATCTGGAGATTTTGCATGAAAGCAGCTATTCTTACTGTTGGAACGGAAATTCTTTTCGGTGAGATCACAAATACGAATACGGTATATCTGTCGCGCAGGCTGAACGATATCGGAATCGACGTCATGTACCACTATACAGTGGGCGACAACCCCGGACGGCTTGCGGAGATGATCGAAACATCCCTCCGGGACTGCGATATCGTGATTACCACAGGCGGGCTTGGACCGACGCAGGATGACATGACGAAGGAAATCGCCTGTCAGGTCATGGGCGATGAACTCGTGATGCATGACGATATTCTGGAGGGCATACGCAGCCGTATGCTTGCGTATAAAGCCGTGATGACAGACAACAACATCAAACAGGCGCTGCTGCCATCGCGGTGCCGTGTTTTTTATAATGATGCCGGGACTGCGCCGGGATTTGCTCTGGACAGACAGGTTTGTGCGGATGGAAGCGGTTCGGACCGCAGACAGTGGATCGCCTGCCTGCCGGGACCTCCGAAGGAAATGACACGGATGTTTGAACGCTCCGTAATGCCATGGCTGGAGGAACTGACGGAGGGCTGCCTGGTCTATAAAGAAATCAGGACATTCGGTATCGGGGAATCAGATCTGGAAACGGTGCTTTTGCCTTTGATTGACGGACAGACGGATCCTACGATCGCGACTTATGCAAAGAACGGAGAATGCTCCGTCAGAATTGCTTCGAAACGGGCGAGCAGGGAAGAGGCCGCCTCGGCCGTTGATGAAATGATCGCAAAGGCGAAAGAATACATCGGTCAGTATATCTACAGCACAGATGGAGAAGAATTTCCGATGGTTGTCGGTAACATTCTTATGTCGCGCAATATAACCATTGCAGCTGCAGAATCCTGCACCGGCGGCCTTTTTGGCGCTTCATTGACTGATGTTCCGGGGGTTTCAGCTGTATTCGACCGGAGCCTGGTGACATACAGCAATCAGGCGAAGATGGATGAACTCGGCGTAAAGGCGGAGACGCTTGAGAAGTACGGGGCTGTCAGTGAGCAGACTGCGATCGAGATGGCAGAAGGTGTCCGTTTAAAAGCCGGAACGGATATCGGTGTTTCCGTTACCGGCATAGCAGGGCCGGATGGCGGAACAGAAGAGAAGCCTGTCGGACTGGTGTATATCGGTCTGTCGCTGAGCGAATCCGTTTGCGGTGAGAAGGACGGCATGACCCTTTGCCGTAAAATCGACCGGAGGATCAAAGATCGTCAGCGGAACAGAAGACATGCTGTACTGAGTATGTTCGACATGATTTACAGAAATGTTTGATTCTGTTTGACTATGTTTGATGAATAGGGTTGACAGAATCGGGCAAATGTGATTAAATTACATAAAATGTAAATAATGTCAATAATATACAGCAACAAAACATTAAGAACAGATGTTCAATTTCTATATTGACAAACGTTGCATTGAAGGGTATTATAACTAAAGAACAGATGTTCACGAATTGAACATGGGTTAGACATGGATTAACATGGGTTAACGGAGGAGAAATCATGGCAACGAAAAATGACAACGGATATCATCCCGGTTTTGCAAGCGATGCGGACCGTGAGAAGGCATTGGCCAGCGCGATGGCGCAGATACAGAAACAGTTCGGCAAGGGCGCAGTGATGAAGCTTGGCGATGACAGCGCCAGGCTGAATATAGAAGCGATCTCTACAGGCTCCATGAGTCTGGACATGGCTACCGGGATCGGCGGCGTTCCGCGCGGACGTATCGTAGAAATATACGGACCGGAATCTTCCGGTAAAACCACACTGACCCTGCATATCATTGCAGAAGCGCAGAAGAACGGCGGCAAAGCAGCGTTTATCGATGCTGAGCACGCACTGGATCCTGAATACGCGCGCAATCTCGGCGTCGATGTGGATGAACTGCTGGTAGCGCAGCCGGATTACGGCGAGCAGGCATTGGAGATCGCAGAAACACTCGTCAGGAGCGGCGCGCTCGACGTAGTAGTCGTAGACTCGGTCGCTGCTCTTGTGCCGAAGCACGAGATAGACGGCGCTATGGGCGACGCGGCAGTGGGTCTCCAGGCCAGACTTATGTCACAGGCGCTCAGAAAGCTTGCCGGAGTCATCAACAAGACAAATACTACTATTATCTTTATCAATCAGCTTCGTGAGAAGATCGGCGTTATGTTCGGCAACCCGGAAACAACGACCGGCGGCCGCGCGCTGAAGTTCTTCTCTTCCATGAGAATCGATGTCAGAAGGATCGATTCCATCAAGGCGGGCGATCAGGTTCTCGGCAACAGGACCAAGGCCAAGATCGTCAAGAACAAGGTGGCGCCCCCGTTCAAACAGGCTGAGTTCGATATCATGTACGGCAAAGGCATCTCCAGATCCGGTGACATCCTTGACTGTGCCGTCGATGGCGGACTGATCGAGAAAGCCGGTTCCTGGTACAGCTACAAGGGCGACCGCATCGGCCAGGGCCGTGAGAACGTTAAGTCCTATCTCGAAACCAATCCGCAGGTCATGGATGAGATCCAGACTCAGCTTTTGGATATGCTCCGCGCGTCCCGTGCAGGCGGAGAAGGGGATGGCTCAGATGACGCAGCCGGCGCAATCGGTCCGGACGGGATCCTTGTCGATGAAGACGGCGTGATCATCGAATAAACAGCCAGTAACTTTATGACAGATACAGATACCAGCACCGGAGCTCTTTCCGGTGCTGTTTCTATCATCTCGGATTTTCGTCGTATTCTCGCAAAAAACGGATTGTCGTAGTTTTGCCCCAAAAGCAACATTATTTCTATGACTTTCAGCCTTTGCATTAGGTATGTGGAGTCCCTGGAGAGGGCGAGTCGTAGTTATAGGCATAATCGGCTACAAAAACTACGACTAGTGTGCTTGTTAAGACTCTTCAGAGTGTCGACGAACACACTGTGACAGTGCGAAATCATTGACAGTCGTAGTTTTTGTTTGTTTTCAGAGGATAATCTTTTACATTCCGAAGTCTGCTGGGAAACGTGTGGGGAAAAATCGGAAAAAAGTGCTTTACAAGTAATGGCGAGTGTTGTATAGTATCAGAGTATGAGCCGCTCGAACAGGGCTATTTAAATGCGCGCAATTCTGCCGCGCTGCCCCGGTAGGCGAGACTGGTTAGAGGAGGAAAGAATTAAATGTACGCAATTATTGAAACAGGCGGAAAACAGTACAAGGTACAGAACGGTGACCAGATCAGAGTTGAGAAACTGGACGCTGAAATCGGAAGCACTGTAGTATTTGACAAAGTCCTCGCCGCAGGAGAAGGTTCTGATATCAAAGTCGGAACTCCGTATCTTGACGGACTTACTGTAGAAGCAGACGTTGTAGAATCAGGCAAAGGTGACAAGGTAATCATCTTCAAGTACAAGGCAAAGAAGGATTACAGAAAGAAACAGGGTCACAGACAGCCGTACACACTGGTTGAAATCACATCCGTAGCGGGTGTTAAGGCTGAACCTAAGAAGGAAGAGCCTGCAGAAGAAGCTGTTGAAGCAGCAGAAGAAGTTGCAGCAGAGACAGAAGAAAAGCCGCTGGACAAGATGCTGAAGGCAGAACTGGTTGAGTATGCCGAGAAGAACGGCATCGAAATCGACGCTAAGGCTACGAAGGCAGAGATCCTCGAAGCAATCAACGCAGCTAAATAAGCATACAGCGCGAAGAAACGGAAATTAGAGTTTAGATTGGTGATATAATCATACAAGGAGGTATATCATGGCAAGTAAAAAAGGTGTAGGTAGCTCGAAGAACGGTCGTGATTCTGAGTCGAAACGTCTGGGCATTAAGACCGGGGATGGTCAGTTCGTAAGTGCCGGCAGCATTCTTGTCAGACAGAGAGGAACAAAGTTCCACCCTGGCAACAATGTAGGCAAAGGCGGAGACGATACATTATTTGCTACAGTTGACGGAAATGTCAAATTCGAAAGAAAAGACAAGAAACGTAAGCAGGTAAGTGTATATCCTAAGGAAGCGTAAGCTATTTCGAGCCCCTAACCCTGTTAGGGGCTTTTAGGTTTTTGAGCATTTTAGGATTTTGAGCAAATGTTTGTAGACAGAGCGAAAATTACAATTAAATCAGGAAAAGGCGGCAATGGCGCGGTTACTTTCCGCCGTGAGCCTTTCGTTCCCGAAGGCGGACCGGACGGCGGCGACGGCGGCAAGGGCGGTGATGTGGTTTTCACAGCAGATGAAAACCTCAGAACGCTCATGGATTTCCGGTATAAGAGGAAGTATGAAGCCGAAAGCGGTCAGAACGGCATGAAGAAAAAACGTTTCGGCAAGAACGGTGAGGATCTTGTGATCAAGGTGCCGGTGGGCACGATGGTCATAGATGAAGCAAGCGGCAAGATCATGGCGGATATGACCGAACACGGCCAGTCTTTCGTTGCTGCCAAAGGCGGCAGGGGCGGCAGAGGAAACGCCAGATTTGCCACGCCTACGCGGCAGGCGCCGAACTTCGCTGAGGCCGGCGGATTCGCCAAGGAGCGTCAGGTCATCCTCGAGATGAAACTCATCGCCGATGTGGGACTTGTAGGATTCCCAAACGTAGGCAAGTCATCTCTGCTTTCTATGGCAACCAGCGCCCGGCCCAAGATCGCGAATTATCATTTCACGACCATCGATCCGAATCTTGGTGTTGTCAGCATCTACGACAACAGTTTCGTTATGGCGGACATCGCGGGCATTATCGAAGGCGCCCATGAAGGTGCTGGTCTTGGACACTATTTCCTCAAACATATCGAACGCACCAAGGTCCTGATCCATATCGTCGATGTGTCGGGAAGCGAGGGACGTGATCCGAAGGAAGACTTTGATAAAATCAACAGCGAGCTGGAGCAGTACAGCAAGAAGCTTTTGAAGAAGCCTCAGATTGTGGCTGCCAATAAACTCGATATCCTCGGGTGCACAGATCAGGAGGACTTGGAAATCTGTGATGAATACATCGAGTTCAAAGAATACGCGGAAAGCAAAGGCTACAAGGTCATGCCGATGTCAGCAGCATCCGGATTCGGCGTCAAAGAAGTGATCGAAGAAGCTTACAGACAGCTTCTTGAGGTAGAAGCAAATCCGCCGGAAGAGTATAATGAATTAGAGTATTTCGATTTCGCTATCGATGATGTCGACGAAGACTACAGAAAAGTCTTTGCGGAGTACGACGGAGAGAACTATATCATCACCGGCCGTCAGCTGGAGAAGATTTTCAATTCGACGAACTTCAACGACGCCGGTTCGAGAAGATATCTGTTTAAGTATATCGAGAACAGCGGCGTTTATGATGAACTCAGAGAGATGGGCATCGAAGAAGGCGATACGATCAAACTCTTCGATATGGAATTTGAGTATTATGACGAAGAATACGATTATGACATATGAACATCCTGACAGAGACAGATGTCTGACGTATCTGCGGGATTATGAATCGCCCGCTCGTGTTGTTGGTCACTGCAAAGCGGTCGCCGATGTTGCCTGCAGGGTCGGCCGCGCGCTCAATGAAGCCGGCGGCACACTGGCGCCGCCGATTTCCGAGGTGGTTTTTGAGCGCTTCAATAGAGACGGCGGCCGCATCGGGTACAGGATCGACCACAACCAGACCAACATTGACGCAGGCGAAGCCAGACCTTTCGATTTGGAACTCACACTGGCTGCGGGGCTTTTGCATGATATGGCCAGAGTTGAGGAAAACCACTGGGATGTAGCTGCTGATTTTTGCATTCGTGAAGGATTGCCGGAGGAGGCGAAAATCATCCGTGTCCACATGATGTATGAGTTCACTGCGGACGCCATGCATCTGACGGAGGCTGATCTCGTATGCATCGGGGACCGGATCGTGCTTGAAGATCACTACTCGGGCATCGATGAACGCATGGAATACATTATTGCAAAGGCAGAACGGCAGGGAAATATGGCGGCCAGGCCGATCATACTTAAGAAAAAAGAAGAAACAAAGGTCCTCCTGAAACAGATCGAGGACAGGATCGGTATGACACTGGATGAACTGATGGCTGACTGATGG
>CAMOXP010000011.1 GCA_946629205.1 uncultured Bacillota bacterium | reverse complement strand
AATGCAAGAAAGACATGAATTACAAAAGTCCCTCAACATGAAGGACATTCTGGCACTGGCGTTCGGTACCATGATCGGTTGGGGCTGGATCATGCTGGCCGGTTCATGGGTCGGCAACGGCGGAAGCCTTGGCGCGATGATCGCCTTTGGTTTCGGCGGTCTGATGGCGATCTTCGTAGGTCTGACCTATGCGGAGCTGACACCGATGCTGCCGCTGTCCGGCGGAGAACTCGTATTCTCATACAGAGCGATGGGATACAACGCATCCTGGTTCACCGGCTGGATGATCACGCTGGCATATCTGGGCGTAGCTGCCTGGGAAGGCCCGGCGCTCTCCAACGCTATCAACTTCCTGTTCGCAGGCGTACTGCCGCAGGGAGCGACACTTTGGACATTTGCGGGATCGGACGTTACGACGACGTTCCTTATCATTGCGGCAGTCGGCGCTGTTGTTATGACTGTCGTTAACTACAGAGGAGCGAAAGCTTCCGCTATTTTCCAGACTGTTGCTACCGTTGCTATGGCGATCGGCGGTATTTCATTCGCGATCTGCGGTACAGCAACCGGTTCCCTGGAACACTTTATTCCGCTCTTCTCAGACGGCAAAGGCTTCGTAGCCGTAATGCTGGCTGTTCCTGCGATGTTCGTCGGATTCGACGTTATTCCGCAGGCTGCTGAAGAAATGAACATTCCGCTCGGCAAGATCGGAAGAGTTATGATCATCTCCATCTGCATGGCTGCCTTCTGGTACTGCCTGATGATCTTCGCAGTCGCGATCTCCACACCGGGAGACGTACTCGATGGATTCAACAACGATCCGGCAGCTGTTCCGGTAGCGAACTGCTTCGCATGGTGCATGAACAACCCGATCTTCGGTAAACTGATGATCATCGCCGCGATGTGCGGAATCCTGACCTCCTGGAACGGATTCGTCGTCGGTGCTTCCCGTGTTATCTTCGCTATGGCAAGAGCTAAGATGATGCCTGAAATCTTCGCGAAGGTACACCCGAAGTATGGTTCCCCGACAGCAGCAGTTCTGCTCGTTGGTATCATCACAGTTATTTCACCTTGTGCCGGAAGATCCGCGCTGGTATGGTTCGTTGACGCTGCTGCATTCGGAACAGTCGTTGCGTACTTCATGGTATCCCTGTCCTTCTTCATCCTGAGAAGAAAGGAACCGGAGCTCGCAAGACCATTCCGTACACCGGCCGGTCCGGTTATCGGAGCTCTGGCGATGCTGGTAGCGCTGTTCTTCTTCTGGCTGTATCTGCCTGGTCTGGGCAGCCCGTCACCGCTTACCGGTCCGGAATGGCTGTTCGTCGGCGGATGGGTCATTCTCGGCATCATCTTCTTCATCGCGAACAAGGCTGGCAAGAACGGCAAGACTCGCAAGGAAGAGACAGAATACCTCATGTTCGGTCACGATTATCTGAGATCCTTCGCGAAGGATTACATCGCGAAGCATCACGAAATCGAGGAAGAGCACAACTTCTAAAGACAGTGAAGTAATTCCAACAATAAAAAAGAGGCACCTCACGCAGAGGTGTCTCTTTTCATTTCGTTCCGGTATCAGCCGGCCATGGCGATTCCCATGGAAATGCCGCCGATTGCCATCAGTACGCACATCAGGATCAGTACGATCAATATAATGATTTTCGTGGACTTTTTCATTTCTGTGTATCCTTTCGATTTATGCTTTCGGAGTATGCTTTGGTCTATCTGTCCAGAACAGATGCGGTCAGGGTCATACGAATCGCCTTCAGTATAGCATAAGAAACCTGTGAATTCTATTGCAACATATGTTAAACTGAATCAAAAGACCGGCATGCGCCGGACGACGAGGAGGCAGTTTTGATGAAAGCAGTATTTCTGGATTGTATCGATATCAACCGGGGCGATCTGTCCTGGGGACCTGTAGAAGCGCTTTGTGATTTTGCGCACTATCTCACGTCAACAGCAGAAGAAGCAAAAGCAAGACTTGCAGGTGCAGAGGCAGTGTTTATTGATTCCTTTCCGATCGACCGTAAAGTCATGGAACAGAATCCGCAGCTGAAGTACATCGGCATCGCGGCGACAGGTTTCAACCATATCGATCTGCAGGCTGCGTCAGAAAAGGGTGTTGCAGTCACAAATATTCCTGCATATTCCACTGATGCAGTAGCACAGCATGCCATTGCGCTGCTTTTGCAGCTGACCAATCATCCCGGAACTTATGATGATGTGGAGACCACGCCTCTGACGCTGCTCAACGGGAAGAGTATGGGTATCATAGGATACGGCAACATCGGTAAACGCATTGGAGAAATCGCAAAGGCACTCGGGATGGAGGTCATCCCGTACAGCAGGGATCCTGAGCGTACCGTAAAAGCAGATGTTGTATCTCTGAACTGTCCTCTTACGGAAGAAAACAGAGGAATGGTCAACGAAGGATTCATCAGCAGGATGAAAGACGGTGCGATTCTGATCAATACAGCGCGGGGTGGGCTTGTTGACGAAAAAGCTCTGGCAGATGCCCTGAAAAGCGGCAAACTGGCAGGCGCAGGGCTAGATGTGCTTGCAAAAGAGCCTCCGGATGAATCCTGCCCGTTACTGGGACTGGATAACTGCGTGATCACACCGCACATCGCATTTACGCCGAGGGAGACGCGGGCTAAAATCATAGAACTGCTGGCTGAGAATCTGAAGTCCTATCAGGAAGGCGGCCGGCAGAACCGGATCGACTGAGATAATGCGTTGTATCGTAAAGTACAGATTGGAGAATGGGAATGTCTGAGAAGTATATCATGGCCCTGGATCAGGGCACAACAAGTTCGAGATGCATCATTTACAATAAGAAAGGTGATCAGATCAGCGTAGCACAAAAGGAGTTCACACAGTACTTTCCGGAGGCAGGATGGGTCGAACACGATCCTTTGGAAATATGGGAAACACAGCTTGCGGTCGCGCGGGGAGCACTGTCCAAGGCAGGTCTTACTGCAGGAGATATTGACGGCATCGGCATTACGAATCAGAGAGAAACCACGGTAGTCTGGGATAAAGAAACAGGGGAACCGGTTTACAATGCGATCGTATGGCAGTGCAGAAGAACAGCCGATTACTGCAAGCAACTGAAAAAAGACGGACTGAGCGTTATGTTCAAGCAGCACACAGGGCTCCTCATAGATCCGTATTTCAGCGGCACGAAGCTCAGATGGATCCTGCAGAATGTTGAAGGTGCGAGAGAACGGGCAGAAAAGGGCGAATTGCTCTTTGGAACCATCGAAACATGGCTCATCTGGAATCTGACCGGCGGACGTGTGCATGTAACGGATTATTCCAATGCCTCCCGGACAATGCTTTTTAACATTCATGAACTGTGCTGGGATGAGTTTATTCTTGAAAAACTGGACATTCCAAAGAGCATGCTTCCGGAGCCAAAACCATCCAGCTGCATCTACGGAGAGACAGAGAAGGGACTTTTCGGAGAAGCGATCAGAATCAGCGGAGCCGCAGGCGACCAGCAGGCTGCATTGTTCGGACAGACCTGCTTCCATGCAGGGGAAGCCAAAAACACGTTCGGTACGGGCGGATTCGTGCTGATCAATACAGGCGATATGCCTGTGAATTCAGCCCATGGGCTGCTGACGACTATCGCCTGGGGAATCGATGACAAAGTGGAATATGCTTTGGAAGGATCTGTATTTATTTCCGGAGCTCTGATCCAGTGGCTGAGAGATGAGCTTGGCATTATCGAGAGCGCGCAGCAGACAGAAGAAATGGCGCGCAAGGTCGAAGATACGGCGGGAGCCTATATCGTTCCCGCTTTCACCGGGCTGGGAGCTCCGTATTGGGATCCTTACGCCAGAGGCACTATCGTCGGACTCACAAGAGGCGTTAACAAAAACCATATCGTTCGTGCGGCATTGGAGTCAATGGCATATCAGACCTGTGATTTGCTGAACGCCATGTCAGAGGATCTTGGACAGGAACTGAACGCGCTCAAGGTCGACGGAGGGGCATCTGCGAATGATTTTTTGCTGCAGTTCCAGGCAGATATTCTCGGGTGTGATGTCTACAGGCCTGTCTGCATCGAAACCACATCACTGGGCGCCGCATATCTGGCAGGACTGGCTACAGGATACTGGCAGTCTGAAGAAGATATCGTGAGCAACTGGCAGGTCGACAAAGTGTTCAAAAACAGCATGCAGGATGAGGTTCGAAAAAGGCTGCTGAATGGCTGGCATGAAGCCGTAGAAAGGACTTTGACACGCCGCTGACAGACTGTTTTTATGATTTCAATGTGTTTTGTTGCTTTTTTGCATTATATTCTTGCGCACCATAGTGTTATTGCTAGTATTATTGCTTGAAATTACAGGGATTCACACATATAATATAAGCATAAATCTGCAGTGTTCAGGAGAACGAATTGGAAGAAAAAATCAGAGCAATTTTAAGAGAACAGGTCGATCCTGTTTTACAGGAACATTTTGGGGGATCCAGTCTTTCCAAATATGAAGACGGCGTCGCATATGTCAGACTGACCGGAGCGTGCGCCCAGTGTCCATCTGCTCAGGAAACTCTTGAAAGCGTTGTAAAAGATTTTGTAATGGGAGGGTGTCCTGAAGTGAAGGACGTTGTCCTGGATACCTCGGTGAGCGAGGATCTTCTCGAAATGGCAAGAAAGATTCTGAGAGGAGAAGTGAAAGACGATTAATCTGGCAGTATTTTTGCGCTGCCTTTTTAATATAATACGCTATATTTGTTCATAATATCTGCCTGCAATTCTGCCGGCGGAGAGTAAAGCAATAAGAAGGAGAGTTTTATTATGTTAATGACAGGCGAACAGTACATCGAAAGCTTAAGAAAACTGAACACAAGAGTTTACATGTTCGGTGAAAAGGTTGACAACTGGGTAGATCACCCAATCATCAGACCGTCCATCAACTGCGTAAAGGTCACTTATGATCTGGCTCAGGATCCGGAGTACAGAGACCTGATGACAGCGAAGTCAAACCTGACAGGCGAAACAGTCAACAGATTCGCGCATCTTCACCAGAGCACAGAAGATCTGAAGAACAAAGTCAAGATGCAGAGACTGTGCGGACAGAAGACAGGTTCCTGCTTCCAGAGATGCGTAGGTATGGATGCTTTCAACGCTATGTTCTCATCCACTTATGAAATCGATAAGAAGTATGGCACAAAGTACCATGAAAACTTCACAAACTTCCTGAAGATGGTCCAGGAAAAAGACCTGGTAGTCGACGGCGCTATGACAGACCCGAAGGGCGACAGAGGACTTGCTCCGCACGCTCAGAGAGATAAGGACCTGTTCGTAAGAATCAAAGAGAGAAGAGATGACGGTATCGTAGTATGCGGCGCTAAGTGCCACCAGACCGGTTCCATCAACTCACACTGGCACATCGTAATGCCGACACAGGCAATGAGAGAAGAAGATGCTGACTACGCTGTAGCATTCGCTTGCCCATCCGATGCTGATGGTATGTACATGATCTACGGCAGACAGTCCTGCGACACAAGAAAGCTCGAAGAAGGCGCTGACATCGACCTGGGTAACGCTCAGTTCGGCGGACAGGAAGCTCTCGTAGTATTCGACGATGTATTCATTCCGAACGAGTATGTATTCCTCGCTGGAGAATATGAATTCGCAGGCATGGTCGTTGAAAGATTCGCAGGATATCACAGACAGTCCTACGGCGGCTGCAAAGTCGGTGTTGGCGACGTTCTGATCGGTGCTGCTGCTCTGGCTGCAGAGTACAATGGCGCTCAGAAAGCTTCCCACATCAAGGACAAGCTGATCGAGATGACACACCTGAACGAGACACTGTACTGCTGCGGTATCGCTTGCTCCACAGAAGGTTATCCGACAGAGGCCGGCAACTACCAGATCGACCTGCTGCTGGCAAACGTATGTAAGCAGAACATTACAAGATTCCCGTACGAGATCGTAAGACTGGCAGAAGATATCGCAGGCGGACTGATGGTAACCATGCCGGCTCAGAAAGACTTCGATTCCGATCTTCCGGTAGGAAGAAACGGCGAGACGATCGGCGAGATCTGCAACAAGTTCTATGCTGCAGCTCCATCCTGCACAACAGAACAGCGTATGAGAGTTCTGAGACTGATCGAAAACCTGTGCCTCGGCGCAGCTGCTGTTGGATACAGAACAGAGTCCATGCACGGTGCTGGTTCCCCGCAGGCTCAGAGAATCATGATCCAGAGACAGGGCAACATCGAAGGCAAGAAGGCTCTGGCAAAGGCTATCGCAGGCATTAAGGAATAATCCTCTACCTGAGATAACAGAATAGACAGTGTAAACAAGAGGCCGCTTGGCAGTCCCGGGCGGCCTCGGATTTTAAGAAGGAAAGTTAAGAATTTAACATGAAGTGCGGAGTCAAGTTCTGCGGCGGCTGCAATCCCCATTACCAAAGGGGAGACGCTTTCAGAAAGATACAATCGGATCTTCCGGAAATACAATTTGAGCATGTCGAAGAGGGGACTGCATACGACCATCTTCTGGTGATTGGCGGCTGCACGGCGTGCTGTCCGATCATCGATCAATACACTGTCAACGGTGATGTTTTAAAAATGTGGTCAGAGGATCACGTATCAAAAATAGAACAATTACTGGAGGAAAAAGTTAATGAAGAACTGGAAAGAACTTTATGATGCAAAGAAAATGACTTCTGATGAAGCTGTACAGCTCATCAAGTCAAATGACAAAGTAGTTTTCCAGCATGACGTTGGCGAACCGGCTGAGCTGGTCAGAGCCATGGTCAGAAATGCGAAAAACTACAAGAACGTTGAGATTTCTCACATGTTCTCACTTGGTCCCGGAGAATACTGCAAGGAAGAGTATAAAGAAAACTTCCATCCGAATATGTGGTTCATTTCCGGACAGACGAGAAAAGCCTGCAACGATTGGGGCGATTACACAACATTCTTCTTCCATGAACTGCCTGAGCTTATGAGACAGGGGAGAGTCGTCGTCGACGTCGTTCTCATTCAGGTTTCCAAGCCTGACAAACTCGGTTATGTTTCAACTGGTGTATCCGGTGACTACACAGTACAGGCAATCAAATCCGCTAAGACCGTTATCGCACAGGTCAACGAACACGTTCCGTTCTCCTATGGAGATGTTGTATTCCCGCTTATGGAGTATGCTGACGCGATCGTAGAGTATGATGAATATCTCCCAACGATCCCGGCTTCCAAGATCGGACCGGTCGAAGAAGAAATCGGTAAGTACTGCGCAAGCCTGATCGATGACGGCGCAACACTGCAGCTGGGTATCGGCTCCATTCCTGACGCTGTCTGCGCACAGCTGAAGAACAAGAAGCATCTGGGTCTCCACTCCGAGATGCTGGGTGACGGCGCTATGCAGCTCTACTACGAAGGCGTCATCGACAACACAATGAAGTCCTTCGATAAGGATGTCATGGTCGCCAACTTCGTTATGGGTACTCAGGAACTGTATGAGTTCTGTGATCACAACCATGCAGTCAAGATCATGCCTGTTGACTACGTTAATGATCCGACGATCATCATGAACTGCTCCAAGATGATTGCCATCAACGGTGCTCTGGGCTGCGACCTCTACGGGCAGGTAGCATCCGACACACTGGGCGGCGACGTACAGTTCTCCGGTGTTGGCGGTCAGGTCGACTTCATCCGCGGCGCTGCAATGGCAAGAGACGGACTGGGCAAGGGTATCATCGCTATGCCGTCCATGGCTGTCAAGAAGGACGGTACAAAGATCTCCAAGATCACGCCGCATCTGGCTGACAAGCAGGTTGTTACAGACTCCAGAAACGACACCGAATTCGTCGTTACAGAGTATGGTATTGCGGACCTTTGGGGCAAGAGCAACAAGGAAAGAGCAAAAGCACTGATCGATATCGCGCATCCTGACTTCAGACCGGAGCTCAAGGAAGCGATGAAAGAGATCTTCCACCACAGCTATGACGAATAAGACGATAGTATAAAGAATATATTTATTGTAAACCAAATTCAAGGAGGTTATGCACTATGCAGGCATTAAAATTAGTCCCGACAATCCACTATTTTGACACATTCAAGGATTTCAACGACGAGTTCAAGCTCGGAAAGGGCGACATCCTCGTAACAAACGAGTGGATGTACAAGCCATATGTTGAAGGTCTTGGCATTGACATGCCGGTCGTATTCCAGGAAAAGTATGGAATGGGCGAACCGACAGATGAAATGATGGATGCCATGAAGGCTGAGATGGACAAGTATGAGTATGACAGAATCATCGCTTTCGGCGGCGGTACGATCGTTGACTGCTGCAAGGTTCTCGCTTGCGAGATTCCTGACAAAGTAGCTGATCTGTACACGGACAAGTATCCTTGCAAGAAGATCAAGAAGCTCATCGCTGTTCCGACAACTTGCGGCACAGGTTCAGAAGTTACGAACGTAGCAGTTGCTTCTATTCCTTCCCTCAACCTGAAGAAGGGTATTGCAACGCCGGATACTTTTGCTGACGAAGCAGTTCTGATCCCGGAATCCCTGCAGGGTCTGCCTGACAAGGTATTCGCAACTTCATCCGTAGACGCTCTGATCCACGCTGTTGAGTCATTCCTGTCACCGAAGGCTTCTCCGTTCACAGAGATCCTTTCAAAGGAAGCGATCGCAATGATCATGGGCGGATACAAGAAGATCGTCGAAAGAGGCGGCAACACCAAGGAAAACAGAGCTGACCTGCTCAAGGACTTCTGCCTGGCAGCAACTTATGCAGGAATCGCATTCGGCAACGCCGGCTGCGCAGCTGTACACGCTCTGTCCTATGCACACGGCGGTGCGTTCCACATTCCTCACGGCGAGGCGAACTTCATCTGCTTCACTGAAGTATTCAAGATGTACATGAGAAAGCAGCCTGTCGGCAAGATCCAGGAAGCTAACAAAATCTTCTGCGACGTTCTTGGCTGTGACGAAGCAGTTGTATACGATGAACTGGACGCATTCCTCGGCAAGATCCTCGAAAAGAAGCCGCTCAGAGAGTACGGCATGACAGAAGATCAGGTTGCGACCTTCGCGAAGTCAACCATCGACAATCAGCAGAGACTGCTGGGCAACAACTATGTTGAACTTTCAGAAGAAGAAATCGCTGAGATCTTCCAGAATCTGTACTAAGAACAAACATAATAAAACATCTATGATCTTTGTAGAAACTCTACGGAAACCGGGATATATTTCCCGGTTTCTTTAAATTTATTTTGACTGAAAAAACCTGTCGTATTTTCCATTGAATCAGATGTTTTTTTGTGATAACATACTACGGAATAAATTTGAAAATAACGAAAGGTCAATCGATATGCAGAATATATTAGTAGAACAAAACATCATTATTACGGAGCCTTGCAAAACGCTCCGTACGCTGGGCAGGAATGTCCTGACCGGCAAATGGAAACTCGCCATTATAGCCGTATGTGTATACATCCTGGTCTTACATGTCCCCAGGGCCGTCTTTGATGCGCTTTTCGGCACAAACGTTGGCAGTTTCATGACCAATAATGGCTATACTTATGGAATGGATGCCGGTTTCTATGTTGATTTTTACAACAATATGCCGCAGATCAGCTTCCTGAGTTCGATTTATCTGCTTCTTGTCACGGGCGCTCTGGAACTGGGACTGACGTTGTTCTTCCTAGCCACATTCAGAAAGCATGATGTCCAGGTGGCGGACATATTCCTTGGATTTGAGCGGTTCGGTAAGGCCTTGGGTCTGTTCCTGTACAGGGGACTGTTCATTTTCCTGTGGACATGCTTGTTCATTATTCCTGGAATCATTGCAACCTTCCGTTACAGCCAGGCGTTCTTCATTCTCGCAGATGATCCTGACAAAAGCATCCGTCAATGCATGAATGAATCAAAGGCAATGATGAAGGGAAACAAAATGAAATACTTCCTTCTGAGTCTTTCCTTTATCGGATGGGCACTGCTTGCAGGAATTCCAGCCGGGATCATGGAATCGCTTGGGAGCACTATCACATCAAACTCGTTTGTGATTGCGCTCTTCAGCATCGTTGGCTCACTGTTTTCGGCTCCGCTTGTTGTTTACATTTACTCAACGATGGCAGGATTTTACGAGATCCTGGCAGGACATCTGATTAAGGAGACCATGCCTGTACCGGTAACAGTGGAGGAGGCGCAGCAGCAATACGAGGAAATCATCGCAAAGGCTGAAGAGCAGTCACAGGCACAAGCGGAAGAGCCGAAGGTCGAAGTGCCTAAGACCGAAGAAATAAAGCCCGAAGAGCTCAAACCCGAAACACCACAGATCGAAGAACCTAAGACCGAAGAAGCACAGGCCGAGGAAGAGAAGGTATTAAACAATGAAAGAGATGCAGACTGAAAACTATAAGTTCTATTCACACAAGGAGTGCGAGTTTTTCCCATGTCATAAGAACGGCGATGAAGAGTCATTCAATTGCCTATTCTGCTACTGTCCGCTCTACGCTCTGGGGAGAGAGTGCGGCGGTAATTTCAAATATACGGAAAATGGCATTAAAGACTGCACGGACTGCATGGTCCCGCACGGGAGAGGCGCCTATGACCATGTCATGTCCAAGATGAAGCTTCTTATGGAAATGGTGAAAGAAAAAGGGGAAGAATAATGGCGAAAGAGATCAAACTTGACAACGGAATCACTATCATTACAGAAAAAAACACCATGGTCAGATCAGCGGCCCTCGGAATATGGGTCGCTTCCGGATCAGTCTATGAAGACGATCTCACCCATGGTGTTTCTCATTTCATAGAACATATGATGTTCAAAGGTACCGAAAACCGGACCGCACGGCAGATCGCAGAAGATATGGACAAGATCGGCGCCACGTTCAATGCAATGACCGGCAAAGAAGCGACCTGTTACTATGTCAAGACTCTGACATCGAATATTTACAGAGGCGCGGAGATACTGCTTGACATGGTGCTCGGTTCCACATTCGACAAAGTCGAGCTGGATAAGGAACGTCAGGTTATCCTGGAAGAAATCAAGATGGTCAAGGATACCCCGGATGATGAAATCTTTGATCTCATTTCAGAACAGGTGAACCGCGGCAATCCGCTGGAACGATCCATACTTGGAACACCTGAGAGCCTTGCCGAGATCGATCGTGACAGGATGGTCGATTATTACAGGCGCCGTTACGCCATTGACAGTATCGTCGTTGCAGTAGCAGGAAACTTTGACGAACAGAAGATCATTGACATGTTCAGTGAGAAAATGGGCGTCTTGAATGATACAGCGCCTAAGCTTGATAAAACAATCAGCCCATATCAAAAGTCATCGCTCGTGAAGGTCAAAGACATTGAGCAGACACATATTTGTCTGGCTGCGCCTGGTGTATCGTATGATCACGAACTGTATCATGCTTTTGTATTGATGAACAGCATTCTCGGTGGATCGATGAGTTCCAGACTGTTCCAGAATATCAGAGAGCAGAAGGGCCTTGCTTATCATGTTAGTTCTATCAACTCCTTCAATAGTTTTACAGGCTTCTTCAATATCTATGCCGGCGTTTCTTATGAGAACGCTGCAGAGACGATCAGAGAAATCAGGCATGAACTGCAGAAAATGAAAGAAGCAGGTGTCACGGAGGAAGAACTGTCAATTGCAAAAGAGCAGGTTAAGACGACCAGTATTTTCTCATTGGAGAATCCGGCTGCACTTATGTTCTCTCTGGGCAGGAACAAACTTTTGATGAACAGGCTGTTCTCAGTCGACGAGTCGTTGGAGAAGTATAATGCAGTCACGACGCAGGATATACTGAAGGCAGCAGAAATGATCGGTGATCTTGATAACTACTGCGCGGCTGTGATTACAAATAAAGAAATGGATATTGAGGGAATCATCAATGAAAGTAAAAATCAATAGTCTTTCCGGCATATATCCTTCATATGAGACAGCAGGTTCCGCAGGCATGGACATCCGTGCATGGCTGGATGAGCCTGTGCTCCTGCAGCCCGGGGAGAGGGCACTGATCCCGACCGGGCTCTTTATGGAATTCGAACCCGGATTCGAAGTTCAGCTGCGGGCAAGAAGCGGACTCGCGGTGAAACACGGAATCGGACTTGTCAACGGAGTCGGGACTATTGACAGTGATTACCGCGGTGAGATCAAAGTCGCCCTGATCAATCTGGGACAGGAGGCTTTTGCAGTAAATAATGGAGAACGTATCGCACAGATGGTGATTTCACCTGTCGTTCAGGCTGAAATTGAACCTTCTGAAATGCTCACAGAGACCGAGAGAGGCAGCGGAGGTTTTGGGTCAACAGGAGTATAGTGATGGCAACGAGAGAAGATATCGAAAAGCGGGAATATGAATATCTTTCTGCTTATGCTACAAAAGCGGCTGAGACGCGGGGCAGGCAGAGACAGGAAGAAAAGTGCGACATCCGGACGGACTTTCAGAGAGACCGTGACCGTATTATCCATTCCAAGTCATTCCGGCGCCTGATGCATAAGACACAGGTCTTTATTGCGCCGGAGGGTGATCATTACAGGACGCGGCTGACCCACACGATCGAAGTGTCGCAAATCGCCAGAACCATCTCCAGAAGTCTGGGATTGAATGAAGATTTGACCGAAGCGATCGCAATGGGTCACGATCTGGGTCATACGCCGTTTGGACACAGCGGGGAACAGGTGCTGAACAGGCTTTACAGCAAAGGCTTCCGGCACAACGAGCAGAGCCTTCGGGTTGTCGATGTGCTCGAATTCCACGCGGGAGTCAGAGGCATGAATCTGACTGCGGAGGTGCGGGACGGCATTTTGAATCACACCGGACCTGTCATGCCGTTCACCCCGGAAGGACAGGTCGTGAAGACGAGCGACAGAATCGCGTACATCAATCATGATATCGATGACGCGATACGGAGCGGAATCATAACGGAAGAGGATCTCCCGGAAGACTGTGTTCGGGTCCTGGGGAATTCCCATAAAAAAAGAATAGACACTCTTGTCAGGGATATGATTACAAACAGTGAGAATTCGCCAATCATCACTTTAAGTGATGAAAAGCTGGCAGCTATGAACAAGCTGAGAAGCTATATGTTCGAGAATGTCTATCACAATGCAGCCGCTAAGAGCGCTGAGGATATGGCGCGCATTGAAACCGTGATCGAGACCTTGTTCCGGTATTATATGAGAGAGCCGGAATTGATTCTCCGTGAATATCCTGATCTGGCTGAATCTGATCCCGAAGAACTGATCAAAGACCAGATTGCGGGTATGACAGATCGGTACGCGGAAACAAAATATAGAGAAATATCCGACACTATTTAAAATTCATAAAAGGATTTGCCCATTTCCTATCGTAGTTATTTATGTAACGACTTAAATACAAGGGGTATGCAAGGGGTATACAAGGGGTAAATGTGGCAAACAATCGCAGTTCATACAATTTCAGCAACGTAGACGAAATCAAAAGCAGGTGTAACATCGTTGATGTCATTGGCAGGGTCGTCACCCTTAAGAAGGCCGGCAGCTCCTATAAGGGATTATGCCCCTTCCACAATGAGAAGACACCTTCTTTTTCTGTTGACGAAGGCCGGCAGTCCTATAAATGCTTTGGCTGCGGCGAAGGCGGCGATGTGATCAGCTTCGTGCAGAAATACTACAATTTGGACTTTATGGACGCTATGGAGATGCTCGCCAGGGACTACGGCATCGAATTGAAAAAAAACAGCCAGGGCAGCAGATATACGAAAGAATATTACGAGATCAACCGGCAGGCGGCGATTTTCTTCTTTAAGGCATTTCGAAACGGTGCGAATCCTGCGTATGACTATATGCGGGGAAGAGGAATCTCCGATGAGACTCTTCACACCTTCGGAATCGGTTATGCAGACGAAGCATGGACGAGTCTGACGGATCATCTCGTGAAGCAGGGCTATGAGCCGTCAAAACTTGTAGATGTAGGACTGGTTTCCGAAAAAAACGGACGGTATTACGATAAATTCAGGGGACGGGTCATGTTCCCAATCATTAATACAGGCGGTAAAATCATAGGCTTTGGAGGAAGGATCATCTCCGAAGGAGAACCCAAATATCTCAATTCAAGGGAATCTTCGGTTTTCCAGAAGAAGAACAATCTCTATGGTCTGAACATCACGAAAGACTACGTCAAAAAAGAAGACAGGATCATTCTGGTAGAAGGTTATATGGATGTGATTTCCCTGTATCAGGCGGGGGTACGCAATGTATCAGCGTCCCTGGGGACTGCGCTGACTGATAATCAGGCCAGGCTGATCAAGCGTTATACATCAAATGTGATTCTTTCATATGACGCAGACAACGCGGGACAGAACGCAGCCCTGCGCGGACTGGACATACTGTATGGCGAGGAGCTGAGGGCGAAGGTACTGGTTGTAACAGACGGAAAGGACCCGGATGAGTTCATAAAAGCGCAGGGAAGAGACGCATATCTGGCATTGGCAGACGAAGCGGTTTCTTATGGGGATTTCAAACTGCAGAAGGCCGCAGAAAAATACGACCTCGCAGATGCTGAACAAAAGCTTTTATACATACGCGACGCCCTTGGGATCCTGAGAAAAATGAAGCCTGTAGAGGCGGACATGTATCTGAGCCGACTGTCGAAGGAAACCGGCATTTCCGAGCAGGCTATACGGCAGGAGTTCGCAAGCACCTCCGGGGAAAACAGGACCGGGCCGCCTGTTTTCGTGCCGGAACATGGCAGCAATTCCGCCAACTGGGATACGAGCGACGCCGAGCAGCAGCTTCTGAAGCTTATGTTGATCGACAGTGATTATACTAAGCTTCCTGATGATATCAAGGATGATGTCTTCACAGACAGGATCGGCAGCAGCATCTATTCGGCCATTGGTGCCATCGACAAAGGGGAACGGCCGCTGGATATGAATGTGCTGCAGGACAGCCTTGATATCGACTGCACCAGGATGCTGGATACTATAATATCGAAAATCATACCCGGGGACCGGGAAAAAGAAATATATCAGGATTGCATCAATTACATCAGGCGCGTGAAACTCAAACGGGAAGACTCCGAAATCACTGCGCGGCTCAGAGACCCGAACTTGGACCAGGTAGAAATCGAGCAGTTGATGCAAAGACAGATTGAGATACAGAAAAAACTAAAAGGATAGGGTGAGAAAATGTCTGAAAAAAAAGAAAAAGAAGTGACCAAAAAGACTGAAATCGAACGTTTCAGAGAAAGGATCCTGGCAATCAAAGACGGAGAGGATCCATCAGGCGTATCCGAAAGGGTCAAACTTGAAGCGATGGCCGAATTAAAAGAACTTGCCGACGGAGAGGGCAAGCCGGTCCTTACGTTCAATGAAGTCGGCGACCAGATCGACAGTATTGGATTTGATCCGAATCAGATCGAGGACATCTATGAGTTCCTTGACAGAGAAGGAATCTCTGTTGTTGGCGAAAAAGAAGAGCCTGATGAGAGCGAACTCAAGAAAATCGATATGGAGGGAGAGGATCCTGAAATCAAAGCCCAGCTCGAAGCAGATCCAAAGGCGAAGGAAATCGACTTGGAGGCTACGATCTCCAAAACTGTTGCTGTAGATGACCCTGTTAGAATGTATCTCAAGGAAATTGGCAAAGTTCCTCTTCTTTCTGCCGAAGAGGAAGTGGAACTGGCTAAGAGAATGGAGTCCGGCGACGAATACGCTAAGAAAAAGCTTTGCGAAGCCAATCTCCGTCTCGTAGTTTCCATCGCCAAGAAATATGTCGGCAGAGGAATGTTGTTCCTGGATCTGATCCAGGAAGGAAACCTGGGATTGATAAAGGCGGTCGACAAATTTGACTACACCAAGGGCTATAAGTTCAGCACGTACGCCACCTGGTGGATCAGGCAGGCTATTACAAGATCCATCGCAGATCAGGCCAGGACCATCCGCATCCCGGTACACATGGTTGAAACCATCAATAAACTCATCCGCGTGCAGAGGCAGCTGCTCCAGGAAAACGGACGTGAGCCGACCCCTGATGAGATCGCCGAAGAAATGGGCATCACTGTAGAAAAGGTCAGGGAAATCCATAAGATTGCCCAGGAACCGGTTTCTCTGGAGACGCCGATCGGAGAGGAAGAAGACAGCCATCTGGGCGATTTCATTCCTGACGAAGACGCGCCCGCTCCTGCTGAAGCCGCCGCGTTCAGTATGCTTAAGGAACAGCTCGTAGAGGTGCTCAACACACTGACCGAACGTGAACAGAAGGTCCTTAAACTCAGATTCGGTCTGGAAGACGGACGTGCCAGAACGCTTGAGGAAGTAGGTAAAGAATTCGACGTTACACGTGAGAGAATCAGACAGATCGAAGCGAAAGCGCTGCGCAAGCTCAGACATCCGAGCAGAAGCAAGAAACTCAAGGATTATCTGGAGTAATATGAATAAACTGACGGACAGACTGCAGATGATCGCAGACGAGATCGAAACAGGCGAGACCATGGCCGATATCGGAACCGACCATGGTTTTTTGCCATTGTATCTATGGGAATGCGGGATATCGCCCCATGTGATCATGTGCGATATCAGCGAGCCTTCCCTCGCAAAGGCAAAAGCTGCAGCAGGTGCGTATCAATTCGGTCATGAGCTTTCTTTCAGAGCGGGAGACGGCCTGACTGTGCTGGCGTCGGGAGAAGTCGATGCAGTCGTCATTGCGGGTATGGGCGGATACCTGATCCGGGACATCCTCGCTGAGGATCCCGCTAAAACGATGTCTTTCGCAAAGTTCATTCTGCAGCCGCGCAATCATGCAGGTGCCCTGCGTCACTGGCTTGCATCCAACGGTTTTCGAATCGCCCGAAATCAGCTTGTAAGAGAAGGGAAGTTTATTTGTGAGATAATTACCGTTTTCCCGCCGAAAGGTTCTGATACGGGCGATATGAGCCTCTCAGAACCATTGCCGGCAGAAACGGATCCCGCCTGGGATCTTCCGCCGGATCTGTTTAAGACACAGCCGGAACTGGCAGCGGAATACGCCGGCGTCAAACTCGGCATCGAGGAGAAGATACTTGAGGGGATGCAACGAAGCGATTCTGTCGCTCCATCGTTACTTTCTGTTGTGAAAGAACGTATTGCCTATTTTCAGAAGTGTACTCGAGATGCATCGACCGACATACCGCCTGATGTCCTCGCGACGGGCGATTTCTGATACACCGCAACGCAGGATCACTTGAAATATCGGGCGAACCACCGCCACGATATTTCTACGTTCCCAGCATTGCGGTATATGAAATCGCAACCGTCACTGCGGATTACAGGCTTAATG
>CAMOXP010000010.1 GCA_946629205.1 uncultured Bacillota bacterium | reverse complement strand
CGACCAGGATGAAATACGATGAAGTAACATCCGTAGTTGAATACCTTACCGATAACATAAGTAAAGCATTCATGCTGACGGAAGGAGACGATGATGACAGATAGCACAGAGAACAGAGAAGAAATACTAGAAGAATCTGAAGAAGCAAAAGCAGCAGAAGCAAAAGCAGCAGAAACGGCTGAAGCAGCCGATGAAGAAGCAAAACAGGAAGAAGGCGCAACGTCGGAAGCAGAAGGCGCGGAAGGCGAGGCGGCGGATTCCGGAAAGGAGAGCGGAGAAGAGAAGGAAGAAGAGGTTAACGAAGAGGGGAAGGAAGCTGGTCAGGACGACAGTGAACTCAGATACCTGAGGCTGATGGCCGACTTCCAGAACTACAAAAAAAGAGTAGAAAAAGAGAAAAAAGATCTCTATTCCTACGCGAACGAGAAGATCATGACCGAACTGCTGGCCGTTCTGGACAACTTCGAGCGGGCCCTGGACCATGACACAGGGGATGGTTTCAGAGAAGGCATCGAGATGATCTTCAAGCAGCTGACGGATGTCCTTGAGAAATCCGGACTGGCTGAAATACCGGCGCTTGGCGAGGAGTTCGATCCGAACGTCCACAGCGCGGTGATGACAGAGGAAACTGAAGACTACGAAAGCGGCAAGGTTTCCGGAGTAATGCAGAAGGGCTACACACTGAACGGCAAGGTCATCCGGCCTACCATGGTGAAAGTAGCGAACTAAGAAGAATGTCGCTTTCGAAATAATAACAGGAGGAAAAGAAAATGGGAAAAGTAATAGGAATTGACTTAGGAACAACCAACTCGTGCGTAGCGGTACTGGAAGGCGGCGAGCCTACCGTTATCACAAACGCAGAAGGAATGAGAACTACACCATCCGTTGTAGGTTTTGCGAAGAACGGAGAGAGACTGGTCGGCGAGACAGCTAAGAGACAGGCGATCACTAACCCTGACAGAACCATCTCCTCGATCAAGAGACACATGGGTGAAGCTTATGATGTCATGATCGACGACAAGAGATACACACCGCAGGACATCAGCGCCATGATCCTTGCTAAACTCAAGGCGGACGCAGAAGCTTATCTGGGCGGTCCGGTAACAGAAGCGGTCATCACAGTACCGGCGTACTTCACAGACAGCCAGAAGCAGGCTACGAAGGACGCAGGCAAGATCGCAGGTCTGGACGTCAAGAGAATCATCAACGAGCCGACGGCTGCATCACTGGCATACGGCATCGACAAGGCTGACGAGTCCCAGAAGATCCTGGTATACGACCTGGGCGGCGGTACATTCGATGTATCCATCCTGGAACTGGGCGGCGGCGTTGTAGAAGTACTCGCGACCAACGGCGACACCAAGCTGGGCGGCGACGACTTTGACGATGCTCTGCTGAACTTCATGGCCGACACCTTCTCACAGGAGAACGGCATCGACCTGAGAAAGGACAAGATGGCAATGCAGAGACTGAAGGAAGCAGCAGAAAAGGCGAAGAAGGAACTGTCAAGCGCACAGACAACCAACGTCAACCTGCCGTTCATCACAGTCAGTGAAGCCGGTCCGCTGCACATGAACATGGACATCACAAGAGCCAAGTTCGAACAGCTGACATCACACCTGGTCGACAGAACCATCGAGCCGATGAGAAAGGCTATGGCTGACGCAGGCGTTACAAACAACGACATCAACAAGGTCATCCTGGTCGGCGGATCCACAAGAATCCCGGCTGTTCAGGAAGCCGTTAAGAAGATCACCGGCAAAGAGCCGTTCAAGGGCATCAACCCGGATGAATGCGTAGCGATCGGCGCAGCGATCCAGGCAGGCATCCTCTCCGGAGACGAAGAGATGAGAAGCGACATCCTGCTCCTGGATGTTACACCGCTGTCACTTTCCATCGAGACACTGGGCGGCGTAGCCACCAAGCTGATCGAGAGAAATACAACGATCCCGACAAAGAAGAGCCAGATCTTCTCAACAGCAGCAGACAACCAGCCTGCAGTAGACATCCACGTTATGCAGGGTGAAAGAGATATGGCGGCAGGCAACACCACACTGGGCAGATTCCAGCTCACAGGTATTCCGCCAGCCCCGCGTGGAGTACCGCAGATCGAGGTTACCTTCGACATCGACGCTAACGGTATCGTAAACGTCAGCGCTAAGGATCTGGGAACAGGCAAGTCCCAGAACATCACCATCACTTCTTCAACGAAGCTCTCCGAAGAGGAGATCAACGCGAAGGTCAAGGAAGCGGAGCAGTACGCAGAAGAAGACAAGAAGAGAAAAGAAGAAGTCGAAGTCAAGAACCAGGCGGAAACCTTGATCTACGAGACAGAGAAGAACGTTAAGGAACTTGACCAGGCGCTCTCAGAGGAAGAAAAGAACGACATCAACGCTGCGAAGGACGCTCTCCAGAGCGCACTGAACGCCGGCAACATCGACGACATCAAGGCCAAGACAGAGGCTCTCACAGAGAAGTTCCACACCATCTCAGCCAAGATGTACCAGCAGGCGCAGCAGGCAGGCGGAGCAGGCCCGCAGGCGGGTCCGGGACCTGACATGAGCGGCATGGGCGGCATGGGCGCAGGCCCGGGCGCTGCAGGAGCAGGTCCGCAGAGCGCACCATCCGGTGACGACAATGTCGTAGACGCTGACTTCGAAGTTGTCGATGACGACGAGAACAAATAAGAACAGACTAAAATAAACGCAAAGGAAGCAGGGGGCCCGGATTCTGTCCGGCCTCCTGTAAGTGTAAAAACAAATGGCAGATAAACGTGATTACTATGAGGTCTTAGGTCTCCAGAAAGGCGCGTCCGATGATGAAATCAAGAAGGCGTTCCGTAAGCTGGCGATGAAGTACCATCCGGACAAGAACCCGGGAGACAAAGAGGCCGAGGAAAAATTCAAAGAGATCAACGAGGCGTACGCAGTCCTGTCCGATCCGGAGCAGAAGTCGAAATACGACAGATACGGGCACGCAGGCGTAGACCCGAACGCATTCCAGGGATTCGAAGGCTTCGGAGGCTTCGAAGACATCTTCAATATGTTCGGCGGCGCATTTGGCGGCGGCGGATTCGGCGGGTTCGGCGGATTCGGCGGCGGTCAGCGCAGCAGGAGCGCGGCGCGTAAGGGCAGCGACATCCAGAAGACGATGACCATCAGTTTCGAGGATGCTGCTTTTGGCGCGACCAAAAAGATCAAACTGACCAAGTACGTCAAGTGCAAGACCTGCGGAGGCACCGGCGCAAGCCCGGGCACATCCAAGAAGACATGCCCGAGATGCGGCGGCACCGGCGAACTGCGCACACAGCAGCAGACTCCACTGGGCTCCTTCATGAGCGTTTCACCATGTCCGGACTGCGGCGGCAGCGGACAGATCAATGAGTCCCCGTGTGCGGATTGCGGCGGCACCGGCAGAGTGAGGGACACGGTCAACATTTCCGTGAACATTCCGGCCGGCGTGGACAACGATTCCGTCATTCCGATCAGGGGACAGGGCGAGCCCGGCATCAACGGCGGCCCGGACGGCGATCTTTACATCGTGCTCCGCGTCAAGCCGCATAAGCTCTTTGAGAGAAAGGGCACAGACCTTTGGCTCGATATCCCGATTTCCTTCGAGCAGGCGGCTCTCGGCGATGAGATCGTCGTACCGACACTGGAGGAAAAGATCAAATACAAGGTACCGGCGGGCACACAGCCCGGGACGGTATTCCGCCTCAAGGGCAAAGGCATCAAGAGCCTCCGGTCCAACCGCAAGGGCGACCTGTACGTGAAGGTCTATCTGGAAGTGCCGACGAAGCTGAACAAAGCGCAGAAGAAGGCCATCCAGGAGATGGGCAAGACCGTCAACGATGAGTGCTACTCAAAGAAGACCGGATTCATGAATTCGATCAAGGAGTTTTTCTCGTGAGATATATACAGATAAAACTGCATGCAAGCCGTCAGGGCATCGAAGCGGCCATGCCGATCTTTCTCGAGTGCGGGGCGGACGGCGTTTCTGTTGACGACCCGGCGGATGTCAGCGACATCATGGACAAGAAGCATTCCTATGACTGGGACTTCATCGATGAAAGCCTGATGCAGCATCCGGACAGGGAGCCGGTGATGACCGCCTGGTTCGATGACACAGAAGATAATCGTCAGACCGTCCAGGATATCAAGATCGCACTGATGAAACTAAAAGCCGAAGAACAGTATCAGACCTTCGGGCCGGATGCCGACTTCGGCCGTCTCTATGTGGAGACAGAAACAGTGGACGACGAAGACTGGAAGGACAACTGGAAGGAATTTTTCAAACCGGCGAAGGTCACGGACCGCATCGTGGTGAAGCCTACGTGGGAGACATATGACGCAAAGGCAGGAGAGCTGGTGCTGGAGATCGATCCGGGAACGGCGTTCGGAACGGGCACACATGAGACGACGAGCCTCTGCATGAAACTGCTGGAGAAGTATGCGGCATGCATGGAAAACCTCAGGGTCATCGACGTGGGCTGCGGATCGGGGATCCTTTCGGTCGCGGCTGCGCTGCTTGGGTGCAGATACGTGCTGGGTACGGAAATCGACCCGCTGGCTGTGGAAACGGCCAGGGAGAACGTCGAACTGAACGGATTTTCCGGCAATGTGAAGGTGCTGGAAGCGGATCTGCTGCATGGCGTTCCGTATAAGGCAGATGTGGTCGTTGCGAATCTGATGCACGACCTGGTGATCCGGCTGGCGCCGGATGCCTTTGCGCATCTCGATGCAGGCGGCATCTTCATTTCTTCTGGGATCCTGGTGGAAAAACGCGATCAGGTCGCGGCGGCAGTGGAAGCTGCCGGATTCGAGATCCTGGAGATCCCGGAAGACGGCGAGTGGTGCGCCATCGCGGCGCGGAAAGTTTAGCCTGGACAGAAAGGCGGCGAGATGAGCAGATTTTTTACAGACCCTGGGAATATCGGGGCGAATACAATCACAATCGATAACACTGACGACCTTCATCATATGATGAAGGTTTTGCGCCTCAAAGAGGGCGATGAGGTGGATGTCTCCGACGGGGTCCAGTGGGAATACCGCGCCCGGATCGAATCCCTGAGCAGGGAGGAGGCGGAACTTCTCATCCTGGACAAGCAGGCTTTTGCATCGGAGCCTTCCGTGAAGGTCACATTGTTTCAGGGAATCCCGAAGCAGGGCAAGATGGAGACCATCATCCAGAAGTGCGTGGAACTGGGCGTGTACGAGATCGTGCCTGTGTTCATGGACCGGACGGTGGTCGTGGATCGTGGCAAGTTCGGAAGGAAGATCGAACGCTGGAACAAGGTTTCCGCAGAAGCCGTCAAACAGTGCCGGCGGGGCATCGTGCCCCACGTGGCTGATCCGATCAAAACCGTTGACATGTTGAGAGACAGCGACAACAGCGGCACGCCGGATATGTTAGAAGAGTTCGATCTGGTGCTGCTCCCTTATGAGAATGAGAAGGGCACGACCATCAAAGACGTGCTCCGGCATGCAGCGGGCGGACAGGAAGCGGCTGCGGGCGGCAGTTCGGGGAATGACGGCAGACCCGGAAGCGGACGGCCCGGACGTGTCGCGGTCATCATCGGCCCAGAAGGCGGCTTTTCTGATGAGGAAGCCATCGCGATCATCGGGGCAGGCGGCAGATCCGTTTCCCTCGGGCGCACGATCCTGCGCACCGAGACAGCCGGCATGGCGGCCCTTGCCATGATCATGTACGAATTGGAACTGTGAGGGAAACGGGCTTATGAGAAGCAATGAGAGGCAATAGGACGCGTTCCTATTGTTTTTTTGTGTATTTTTGCTTGAAAGCGGGGGAATATCGGCCCTGCATGTATCTGTTGTGGTGTACAGGTTAAAACTGCTAGTTTCAGAGAGGAACATCAGAGAGGGAATCAAGATGAGAACAAAGATAAAGAAACACATGACACGGCTCCTAGTCGCCGCGCTTGCCATCGTGTTCGCGGTCGGATTCGCGCCCCAAATGAGCGCGCCTGCGTATGCGGATGATGGAGACCCGGCTATCATGGCAGGGTCGGATATCTTGGCAAAGAGCGCTAATAAGGACGGCGCGCAGATCGTCAGCTTCGGTGGACGGGACTGGTATGTCATCGCCTATGATGGAAAAGACGGAGATGGGAATGAAATCACCTATGACAATCCTGACGGAAACACAGTTCCGATACATCCGGATGGTGCAATCGCACTGTTCCAGCAAGGAATTAATGAGTCATCACAGTTTCATGAAGATAATCATGCGAATTATCATTATGCGTACGGGTATGTTGATGATGAAAGCACTGCGCCATCTACATTAAGGAGAACGGTAGAGAACACATATCTTTCAGGAGAAAATGCACTCATCAGCGCAGCTGAGCAGGCTGCTATCGTGCCACGGACACTGTCAGGCGGATGCCAACCGATATACGACGCGGCAAGAACCGGATGGGATGCAAATACTATGGCAGGACACACTCTGGAGAATGCACTTGTCTGGCCGCTTTCTGTAGCGGAAGCGCAAGCTCTTCCGGGGTCGATCCGTGGGCAAGGTGATGCCTGGCTGCGCACACCGGGCAGCCATCCTTATACGACATTTGAATTCATCAATGCAACCATGATCAGAGGGAATGGCGATGTTGATATTGGCGGAGAATCTGTATTAGATGGCAAAGGCGTCCGCCCCGCATTCTATTTAGACAAGAAATCAGTTCTTTTCACCGCGGCGGCTTATTCCGGCAAAGCTTCCGGCAAACCGGGCATAAATGGTCTGAAAAAAGTTGGAGATAATACAGATAACGATTGGACCGTGACACTCAAAGACAATGTGCATAAGAATTTCAAAGTGGAATCAGTCGCAGCAGAAAACTGCTGGGCGCCGAAAATCAGCTACAGCGGAGCAGCCACTGGTACAAATGAATACATCTCGGCGATCATCGTTGATAAAGATGGGGACATTACCTATTACGGAAGAATTAAAAAATGCGCGAATGATGCGGATGCTGCAGGTGAAGCTGCAATCAATGTGAAAGGCAAAATTGGACCGGATGATAAATTGTACGTGTTTAACGAGCAATACAACGGGGACGCAATGACAGACTTTGCGTCTGCATTGGTGCAAGTAGACAAAGGACCTTACCCGATGGATGAAGGGCATCAGCTTAGCAAAACAGATGGAAGAGAACCTTCTTGTACGGAGCCCGGAAATAAGGAATATTGGACATGCACTGTTTGCGGTCAATACTTCGGTGATGAACAGTGCACACAGAAAATCAAAAAAGACAGTTGGATCCTTAAGGCGTTGGGACACGATTTGTATCCAAGGATATCAAGAAAAGCAACTATTGATTGTGATGGAGAAATCAGCCAATTGTGCCATCGTTGCCACTGGGAGATTTCCAAGGTGCCAATTCCGCATCCGAATTCCTTCAACCTGTCTCCTGCAGCCGGTGAATACACCGGCAAGCCAATAGAACCGATTGTCACAGTGAAAGGCAACGACGGAAAGACGATCGCTGCAGAGAACTATTTAATAAAGTATTCAAATAATATTGAGATTGGAAATCAGGCGACAGCGAAAGTCACATTCCAGGGAGACTATTATGAAGGTGAGAAAGAACTGACCTTTTCAATCAAACCAGTGAAGGTGGCGTTGCCAAAGGCAAAGAAGCTGACTTATACCGGTAAGCAGCAGACTGGTGTTGAAACAGGTGCAGATTATAGCATTATCGGCAACAAGGCGGCAAAGGCAGGAACGTACACAGCGACATTGCGTTTGAAGGATCCTTCTCATTACGCCTGGAGTGACGGGAGCACGGCAAATAAGAGTGTTAAGTTCACAATCAAAAAGGCAGCCAACACCCTGAAGGTCAAAGGCAAGACAGCCGCCGTCAAGTATTCAGCACTGAAGAAAAAGAACCAGTCGGTTGGAGTCACAAGGGTGATTGCATTCAAGAACAGGGGTCAGGGAGCAAAAACTTATATAAAGGCAGCCGGCAACAAGAATATTACAATTGCCAAAAAAACCGGGAAGGTCACGGTCAAGAAGGGTCTGAAGAAAGGAACCTACAAGGTGACGGTCAAAGTCAAGGCGGCAGGCGGCACGAATTACAAGGCATCTGCCGTGAAAAAAGTGGCATTTAAGATCAGCGTCAAGTGATAAATAAAGAAAGAAGAATCACCAGAAAACACCTGCTTCGGCAGGTGTTTTCATTTTGAGGGAATGTTTTATGACGCTAAAATACTATTTCGTGGTACACTATAATCTGAAGAGTTGTTTGTTCTGATCCGCGAGATAATCAAAGGATAAATGCAATATGAAGATAATGGATAGAGGAAAACGAAAAACCAGTGTTATCGTTGACGTTGCGATCTTCTTTTTGATTGCCATATTCCTAACGGGTACTTTGACATATGTCTTTGAGACACTCCAAGCGGATACCAGCGTTACAAAGCAGACGGAATTGTATGCCACGGAAATTGCGAGTGAAGTCAAACTTGCGATGCAGGAGTACCCGGCGTATCCATGGCTGCTGCAGTACTGGTATACCCATTCAGATACGATGGATATCGAATACGATGCTTTGATGGATGGCAAAAGCAGGACTGCGGAAAAATGCCGTACGTTTTCACAGCGGCATCCGGATCTGCAGCTGAATTATCTGGACGAGAAGCAATGCGAAGCGCTTCCTGCGGAGGATCAGCAGCTTTATGCAGAAATCATCTATTCCTGGCTGCTTACCCGCGTGGATGAAATCAAAGCTTCCTACCATGTGGATTATCTGTTCTGTGTGATTTCAGAAGAACCTTTCCAGAAACAGTTCTTCCTCTACAGCGCTGCGCAGCCGGGCGCCGTTCGCGGAACCGGAAGCGATGAGGCCTACGTTGTCGGAAAGACAGTAGAAGTATCTGAAAGTCAGATGGTAGGAATGCGCAACGCCACGCAAAACAACAAGAATCTGGCAAATGCCGGTGATTACGTGGACTATTACGAATGTATCGATTCCTTCGATGGCCACGACGTTTTTATCGGACTGACGTATGGCCTTACTGAACTGCGCGGCAACATTGCGGTGAGAACGCGCGTCGGAACGCAGCTTGCGATCATACTTCAAGTCATATTGGCCTTGATTTGCCTAACGATGATCCTCGTATTTCTGGTGCGTCCGATCAAAAAGATGCAGAGAAGCATCCGTGCCTACAGTGAAACGAAGGACAGCGCAGCCGCCTGTGCAGATTTGGAGCAGATACGCTTGCGCAATGAGCTTGGACAGCTTTCGGAGGATGTAGCCGATCTTACGAAGGAAATCGACACGTATACGAACCATATCATGGAGATCACATCGGAGAAGGAACGGATCGAGACAGAACTGGACCTGGCGAGACAGATCCAGGCATCCATGCTGCCCAGCAGTTTCCCTCCGTATCCTGACAGAAATGAGTTTTTGATCTATGCTTCCATGGATCCGGCAAAAGAAGTCGGCGGAGACTTTTATGATTTCCAGCTGATCGATGACGATCACTTGTGTATGGTCATAGCAGATGTTTCAGGAAAGGGAATTCCGGCGGCACTCTTCATGATGGCGTCAAAGATCATTTTATCCAATTATGCAAAGGCCGGAAAGTCTCCTGCCCAGATTCTGATGGATGCAAATGATGACATCAGCAATAATAATAAGCTGGAGATGTTTGTTACAGTCTGGCTCGGCATTCTGGAGATCTCCACCGGAAAGCTTACAGCGGCCAACGCCGGCCATGAGTATCCTGTGTGGAAACGTCCGGACGGCGGATTTGAGCTTATCAAGGACAAACACGGCTTCGTCATCGGCGGAATGGAGGGTATGAAATATACGGAATACGAAATGCAGCTCGAGCCGGGCTCGAAACTATTTGTTTATACTGACGGTGTGCCCGAAGCGACAAACGCCGAGAATGAATTGTTCGGGACAGATCGAATGATTTCGGCTCTGAACGAAGGAGCAAGTGAAGAACCTGAGCAGATTTTGCGGCATGTGCGCAGCGCTGTGGATGAATTTGTCCAGGACGCGGAACAGTTCGATGATCTGACGATGCTCTGTATTGAATATGATGGACCTACAGGCTATAATTGATGCATCAAATTGAGGAAGGGAGACTGAGAATGAAGAAAACAATTGCGATAATGCTTGCGCTGATGACGATCTGTCTGTTCTCCATAACAGGCTGCGGCGGAAGCGGCAATACTGAAGATACAACAGAACCGGAAGGTCCGCAGCTGGGAAAGGTCGAGGCGGATCCGGAAGGAACGATCATGCCGTTCGCCCTGACGCTGGGCATCGAAGACGGCGTGATGAACTACACAGAGATGGATGATTCCGCCACCTGCGAAAAGTGGAACGCCGAAAGCAAGGAGTTCGGCGAAGCGAAGCTGAACAATAAGACCGTCAAAGGCAACTTCGTCAGAATGATCGACGAGGACGGCAACAAGAAGGCAGACAAAGTCCAGGTTGTGGATTTTGCAGACGCGGAAGGATACTGGGATTCGTCCATGGCGTGGGCGGAAGGCTCCGGAACGGAGACAGAGCCGTCTGTTGACGATGATACCGGCATCGAGGTTTACGGCGATGAGTCTACCATCCCGTACGGCGAACGTCTGCTGGCGGGATTCGGAATCGGCGACTACAGCGGCGCTGATGACTTTGAGAACGATGAGCCAATCACATACTGGACGAATAATGATTACTACAATACGGTCTCTTCAGATACATTGACGATCCTGCCGCATTACGGAACCTACCTGCAGCCGAACGGCTGGTCCTGCGGATGCTGCTCCGGAATCTGCGCCCTTGAATGGTACGGAATGCGGAATGGCCTGAACGATGTGGATCTGGGTATGCTCAGAGAGACATGCCAGCTGGAAGTCGGAACTGACGCCAAGTATCTGCAGAATGCTTTTGAGAATCTGGCAAAACTGGGCATCACCGGCGGATGGACGTTCATCTCCTCCGATAGTGATCCGGATAAGCTGTCCGATCCGAAATGGGTCCAGAAGCAGCTGAAACAGGGACATCCGATCATGGTCGAATGGAATCCGTACGGATGGCACTGGCAGACGATCATCGGCTATGACAACATGGGAACAGAAGACACACTCGATGACGTTTGCATCATGATGGACTCCTATGACACCACGGACCAGGACAATAACGGATACTACGTTGAGTCTTATGAGAGAATGATCTACGGAGTCTGCACTTCGTTCTATGATGATAAGAAGGGCTTCAAGGAAGTGGGTACCGTGACACCGCCGCAGTTCCTGGTTGCGATCCCGGATGAGTGGGAGTATACCATGGAAAAGGGCGAAGGCATCACTGCTGACAAGTCCAACAAGGCGAACTTCACAGATGACAACAAAATGTCCTACGGCAAGACAGCCGAGGACATCAAGAAATACTATTCCGACGCCATCGATGACGGGACGATCGAAAGCCTCGGCAACAACGGACTCGGCGGAGCAGCAGAAGAAGGCTACGAGCGGTCCGGAGACCACAATTACTCGCCGTATTATAAGTTCATCGACTGCTACAACCTGAAAGACACCGATACACTGCATGTGCTCGAGAATTTCCAGACTTTGCAGCAGGCGTCCGAATTCAGCTGCGGCGCAGCGTCAGCAGCCATGGTCACCAATTGGTTCGGCAAGAACGAAGGCGAGACCGACATGTCCCTGATGCACGCCAGACAGGACGGAAAGCTTGAAGCAACCTACCTGAAGGGCATGAAACAGATCTTCCGGTACATGAACGACACCTATGATCAGGACTGGGTATGGGTGGATACCGACGATCTGAAAAACGCGGACGGTGAGCCGGAGGCGGAAGGCGAGGAATCCTATATCGGCGACTACTGCCTGCAGGCAGGAACCCTGGAAGACTGGCCCGGTCTGATCCCGTATCTCCTTGACCACGATATCCCGGTCATGGTCGGCTGGGACGAGTGGGGCGGCCACTGGCAGGTCATCATCGGATACGATGATATGGGCACCAAGGAAAAGACCGAAGACGACGTTCTCATCCTGGCGGACCCCTACGACACCACAGACCACAACCAGGACGGTTATGTCATCGAAGGATTTGAGCGGCTGGTTTATGGATTCTATTCCAGCTTCGAACCAAAGTTCAAGCATAATGACTTCATCGCGGCTTTCCCGAAAAAAGGGCACGAAGACGTGGTCAAAGCGCTGGGAATCGAAGAGTAAAAAGATACAAGACAATAAAAAGTGCGGATCGATCGTCAAATGATCGGTCCGCGCTTTTGTTTTGCGTGAAATATGCGGGCATCCGAGCGAATGATGGCGACAGAACTACCTTCCGCCATGCCGCCGCTGGGAGAGCAGCGCCCAGACGACGATGATGCCGCCGAGAAAAAACAGAACCACGGCCTTGTTCGGCGGGACGCGCCCGATCATGCCCAGTCCTACGAGGGCGCCGAAGATCAGCACACAGACGCCGACGATGCCGCAGATGATGTTTACGATGGTATGTACGTTCATAATTTCTAACCTCACTAAATGCAGTGTATCACAAGTTGCGGTTCAATTGAAGACCGGAAAGTAAATCATAGTGAATCATTCGTGGCGTTGTCGATTTATATATTTTTTTCATAATAAACAGGAAGATTATGTATTGATAAAGCACAAAAGCGATGATACCATTTTCTTGACAGGACTATATTTATTTATCTTTCATTACGTTAGATGGGAGGGAGTAAAATGAACGAACTACAGAATCAGGGCGAACTGAAACGGACGCTGAGTCTGCCTCTGCTGATTGGTTTCGGTCTGGCGTACCTGGCTCCGACGGTAGTGTTCAACTACTACGGAATCTGGACGGCGGACTCGGGAACCGGCGGACATTATCCGTTAGCGCTGCTCATCACCACAGTTCTGATGACATTCACAGCGTACAGTTATACCAGGATGGTCAAAGAATATCCGACAGCCGGCTCGGCATACGTATACGTCAACAAGTCCGTACAGCCGCATATCGGGTTCCTGACCGGATGGGTCATGCTTCTCGACTATCTTCTTCTGCCGATGGTCTGTTATCTGCTGATCGGTATTTATGTCAATGAATACTTCCCGGTGCTTCCGGTATGGGTCATCGTAGTAGGCTGCGCGGCTCTCGGCGCGATTTTCAACATTATCGGCGTCAAGACGGCATCCATCGTCGATTCGATTATCATCGCGGCACAGCTGATCTTCACCCTCGTGACGATCATTCTCTGCGTGATGTATGTTTGCGGAACGGATGCTCTGTCCGTGTTCAGCGCGCGGGCCATCGTCAATCCGGAAACATTCGATATGTCGACGGTACTGAACGCGGCGGCGATCCTGTGCGTTTCCTTCGTAGGATTCGACGCGGTCACAACCATGGCGGAAGAGACCAAAGATCCGCAGAAGGCCATGACGCCAGCCATTATGGGCGTCTGTATCGGCGCGGGAATCATGTTCTTCATTACCGCTTACGCGCTGAATATCGCATGGCCTGAGGCGCACGCCCAGATCACAGATCCTGACACAGGTATTTACGAACTGTATCCTGCGATCGGATACGGTTGGGCAGCGGATGTCTTCTTCGTTGTAGACGAGTTCGCGTCCTTCGTCTGCGCGATGGCCGGTATGGGCGCGGTATCCAGAATCCTCCTCGGCATGGGACGTGACAACATCCTGCCGAAGAAGTTCTTTGGATCCGTATCGAAGAAATGGAACACGCCGGTCAAGAATATCCTCCTCGTATCCGTCATCGGATGCAGCGGTATCTTCTATGCGGATAATCTGATTGGCGCGGCGGAGCTGGTATCCTTCGGATGTATCCTCGGATTCATCATGGTAAACATCTCCGTTATCCTGCACTTCTACAAACACAAAGGCCTGCGGGCGGGAGCAAAGAACAAGATCATGTATCTGATCGCCCCGGGAATCGGCGCGGCGGTGCTGATCATCGCCTTTATCTTTGTCGGCAAAGGCGCCAAGATCCTGGGCTGCATCTGGCTGGCGATCGGTCTGGCGTACCTTGCGATCAAGACCAAAGGATTCAAGGAACTGCCGCCTGAAATGACATTCGAAGAATAAGAATGCAAAAGCATGGCAGCTGAGACTATCCAATGGATCGAGAATACACCTCTGGGCGTGACGGTGCGGCGCATCTCTTTCGTCGCGCCTCACGCCCATGAAAATATGGTCGAGATCACCCTGTGTCTGGACGGCAGCATTACTTTTGATTACTGCTTCGAGGAATTTCGCCTGACAAAAGGGGAGTTCATCCTTGTGGACCGGGACACGCATTACATGCACAGTGGTGACAATGCTCTGTGCGCGTCCTTTTATATCGATCTGTCGAAGATGACAGACAGATACAGAAACGCCTGCGACCAGATGTTTGTGTGCGAAGGAACGTCCGAAAGCGAGGTTCCATACAATACCCCGGAGCATAAACAGCTTCGCGGGATGCTGATCGCGGTGCTGGATTATCTGCTCCGAAATGAAGATCGCGGGGAGCACTTCACAGATGATATTTCCCATGTGACAGAGGGGATCATGGATCTCATCTACCGCAGATTCGACTATGTTTTCTGGAAACAGCCCGATCAGGAGATCAACGATAAAACACTGGCAATGATGAAGGAACTCGTATCCTATCTTTTTCAGCATCACACAGAACGCATCACATTAAAGGATCTGGCACGGCATATCAATGTTTCGAACGGATACATCAGCGTTCTGATGTCGAAGAACGCGATCGGATTCGAACAGTGCCTGGGATACATCCGCTCCTGGCACGCGGAGCGGTTGCTGCTGACCACCGACATGAGCATCGCGGATATTTCAGAAGAGAGCGGGTTCTCCGCGACGAAATACATGTACAGCGCGTTCAGCTACTGGTATCACTGCACCCCGGGAGAATACCGGAACCGGTATCTGCAGGAGATGAGAAAAGAAGATGACCTGACCGTTGTTCCCATCGAGGACGCAAGGGAGCAGATCATCCGGCTGACCAATGAGCAGCTTATTCTGATGTACATAAAAGGAGATGACGTATGGAATTAGAAATCAGAGACATTCCGGAACATATTGCGTACACGGCTGAATACGATGTGGACAGCTATGATGATTTCTTCGATCCGGCGACCGGCGAAAACAGATTGCAGGATCTGGAAGATTTCATGCATGAGAATAATCCCGATGTGATCGTTCCGGAGATTCCCCATGATTACAATTACTTTACCCATCCGGCGGGAGTCGTTCCTTCCGGCAGGATGCACGTGCGCTATTTCGATATGGTGGACCGGTTCGGAAAGGACGACCCGGAGGGCAGCTACCGTTTTGTAGCGGTTCCCGCAGTCCGCGCGGCAGTGATCCCATGGGAGGGTCCCAACCCGACTGTACCGGAAGGCATTGCTCATGCTTTTGCGTTAGTGAAAGAAGCAGGGATGCAGCCCGCGGGAGATACGAGAGTCAGCGCGATCCATGGTCCATGGGACAGAGAAGATGAAAAAGGGTATCTGGTGGAGATCCAGATACCGGTTAAGTAAAGGAGAGTTCTTATGTCGAAAGTATTGATCAATGGACACTTTTACACGGAAAACCCCGAAATGCCCTGGGCGGAGGCGGTCGTCATCGACGGCAGAGATTTCGCCTATGTAGGGGATAACGCAGGCGCGATGGATTTTGCACCGGAAGGCGCGGAGGTCGTGGACGTGAGCGGGAAGTTCTTCCTGCCGGGATTCCTGGACGGACACACCCATCCATCTACGGTTTCGAAGACCTACTGGTTCGTCAGAGGACCGCTCACGTTGGATAAGGAGGAGCTGCTGGCGAATATCCGGGAGTACGCTGAGAAGTACCCGAAGGAAGCGAAACCGTATTTCTACTACGAAAGCTATTTCACAGAGACCTTCGGATCGGAAGGCCCAAATAAAAAACTGCTTGACGAGATCATCAGCGACAGGCCGGCACGCATCCAGGATTTCGGCGATCACGCCTGCTGGTACAACTCTGTTGCCCTTGAGATGCTCAAGGGAGAAGACGGCAAACCCCACAGCGAAAGCCCGATCGGAGAGCCGGAGTTCAAGCAGGATGAAAACGGCGACTACACAGGCTGGTGCCTGGAAAGCGTCATCGAGGGAGACAACGGGATCTTCGATGCGATCGGCTGGAGACCGGAATCCGTGATGAACGACGAGATGTCGAAGCCGCTGTTTGATTTCTTCCGCCAGTACGGCGTCATGTGTATGATGGACGGATTCACGGAAGGAGATGAGAACTTCCAGTACATCTACGATCTTGACAAGGCCGGAAAGCTCGGCATGTACTACGAAGCAAGTTCGATCCTGGGGGAGGTCAAAGATCTGGAAGATTCCATTGCCACAGTGCGGCGGTGGCAGGAGAAATACACTACGGATCACATCCGGTGCAATACGATCAAGTTCTTTATCGACGGCACCAACGAAATGGGAGACTGCCTCAGCACAGAGCCGTTCCACAATGATCCGACCGGAACGAACTGCGGCGAGGCCTATGCGTCGATGGAAGAGATGCGGGATGTTCTGGTCAGATTGAACCAGGAGAAGATCGATTTTCATGTGCATACGATCTGCGACGGCGCTTTCCGCCTGATGTGCGACGCCGTTGAGGAAGCGCAGAAGATCTGCGGAGACGACTGGTGCATCAAGGTCTGCCTTGCCCACTGCGAGATCATCCATCCGGACGACATCCACAGAGTACGGCAGCTTGGCATCTATATCGACTATTCCGCCCACTGGGCCGGCGGATACTTCGGCGAAGGGGCCATCCCGTTCCTCGGGCAGGAGCGCTGGAACACCATGCATGCCTTCCACAAAGTCATCGAGGACGGCGGCAAGGTCGGCTTTTCCAGCGACGTGTTCAGCTACTCGGAGGCCACCAGAGCCAATCCGATGCTGGGCATGCAGATCGCAATGACCCGTGTGGATCCATGGGTGCCGCTGAATCCGGAGAAGTATCCGGGCAGTGTCCGTCCGCCTGTAGAAGCGAAGCTCTCTCTCGAGCAGCTGATCCACGGATATACCATGGTCAACGCTGAGCGAATGCGCCTCGATGACATCTTAGGGTCCATCGAAGCCGGCAAGCGGGCAAACCTGATCGTATTCGATGAAGACATCTTCAAACACGCAGCGGATTCACCGGAGGATTTCGGTTCCATCATGCCTGCGTGCACCTACTTCGAAGGCGAGGAAAGGCACATCACCAGCACCCTGAAGGCGGATCGGGGATAAGGGTTTAGGAAACACTACATTAGACACAATAGACACAACGTATAGGAAGCAACGCATAGGAAGCACTGCACCTGTTCAGGTGTGGTGCTTTGCTTTTGGTTCGTGCGTTTGGGGTTTTCGGGCATTCGCCAAGCCGAAGTACAAAAGGCGAACGGAGAATCAAGGGCTGCGGGCTCTGCCATTTGTACTTTCAGGAACTGTGCG
>CAMOXP010000009.1 GCA_946629205.1 uncultured Bacillota bacterium | reverse complement strand
TTTTTTCATGGGGTTTTGCCATGTGCTCATTTGATGCAAAATCAGGAGCGCCCGGTCGTTCGAATGTTTTCATGGTTGATGAAGTCATACCAGCAGGTTCGAGCAGATACCGGGCGACGAAGTCTTCGTAGGACAGAGCGTCCTCCGCACCCGGCATGTGAACGGAATATTCTGAGACGATCTGGCCGAGAATCTCGTAGGCGATGTTGCTGTAGCGGAAGCGGCACTCCTGCGGCTCCCACCGCATGGGCTGTGTCAGCACCTCATCGTTTTCATAGACGTAGCGCCGGAGCGAATCTTCGTCTGTTTCGAAGTTGTACCAGTGATAATCCTCCACATCGCCCAGTCCGGAGGTGTGTGTAAGCATGTTCCAGAGCCGGATCTCCTCATATCGCCTATCGGCGATGCACAAGTTCGGCAGGATATCGCACAGCCTGGCGTTCAGATCCAGCACGCCTGCCTCAACGAGTTTCATGATCGCAGAGGAAGTGAACAGCTTCGACACCGAAGCGCAGTGAAAGATATCGTCCTCTGCGAGAGGCGAGCGTGCTGCATGATCCTGATACCCGCGCACACCGATGAACTCGGCCGTCGCAGGTGCATCCGTATCCTGTAAACCGGCTGCGCCGCCAACGCCGCCGACTGAGGTACCAGCGCCGCCGATCAACACACCGATTGCCAGTCCGGGCAGGTCGTTCAGATTCATCGTTTCATCGAGAAACGAGTTGCAGTTGTTCATCAGTACATCGTATTCCATACCGCAAGTATACCATACAGACTCTACGAGGCGGTCGCCCTGCTGAATATTTGTTAATATCACGAAATCGACACAGGCATCTGTTATATAATATTCTCCGGAAATAATCAGTTAAGATCAGGAAAGGGGTACAAGATGAGAACAAAGAAATCAATTGCTGTCATTCTTGCTTTTGCATTAGCGTTTACTATGAGCCTGAGCTCGAGCGCTTTTGCAGCAGAGAATGAAGGGTATTTGTCACTGGGAGCGGATCTGTCGGAGGAAGAGCGCAACACGGTGATGGATCTGATGGGCGTGGACGATCCGGACAATTACGAGGTGCTCTATGTGACGAATGCGGACGAACACAAGTACCTGGACAGCTACGTCAGCTCGGATCAAATCGGAAACCGCGCGCTGTCATCCGTTCTGATCAAGGAAAAGAGCGGCGATGACATCGATGTGGAGATCCACAACATCGGTTACTGTACAGAGGGCATGTATCGGAACGCGCTGCAGACAGCCGGCGTGGAAGGTGCGGACGTTGTAGTCGCGGGACCGTTCGAGATCTCGGGCACGGCGGCATTGGTCGGAACGATCAAAGCATATGAAAAGATGAGCGGCGAAACGGTAGATGACGAGGTCATCGAAGGAGCCGTGGATGAGCTGACAACGACAGGCGAGGTCGGTGAGGAACTCGGCGACAAGGAAGCCGCAGAGGGCATCGTCTCACAGGTCAAGGAAGAACTGGCTGACAATCCGGACATGTCCGATGAGGAGATAGAAGAAGCGATCCGGCAGGCTGCCAATGAAGCGGGATACGATCTGTCAGAAGAGAACATCCAGAAAATAAAAGAGATGATCAAGAACCTGCAGGGACTGGACATCGACTGGGGCGGACTCAAGGAAAAGATCGAGGGCATTGACGCCGGCAACTGGATCCAGAAACTGATCAACTGGTTCGTGGGGCTCTTTGGATAAGAGGCTTAGACTAAGAAGGTAAAGACGAATGAACGATGGTTTGAGTGAAGAAAAGAAGGGCTTGTCGCAGGACGAGATGGCCCGGGAACGGACGGAATTGTCAGAGCTTCGGACCGGTATGGCGACGGAGCGGACAGACCTGGCCTACGAACGAACGGCCCTGACCAACTCGCAGACATTTCTGGCCTACTGCCGGACGGCGATAGGTACGTTTGCCGCGGGCATCGGAATGTTCGAATTCATCAACAACCCTAACATCATCCATGTTGGCGTCGGGCTGATGATCGCTTCGCCGATCATCGTCATCATCGGCGTAATACACTTCCTGAGGGTCCGTCACAGAATCGAAAGCGAAGCCACGCGACGTAAACAGGTCACAGAGATGCTGGAACGCGAGTTCCGGGAAACGGCTGACGAGATAGCAGCGAACGAGAAAAAGTAAAGAAATTAATTACAGGAACATTTCCGTAAGGAAGAGTGTCCACAGCGCCAGGGTGCCAAGAGAGAAGAACGTGGTGGAAGCCGCGCCTTCCGCGGCGAGCTTGGCGTTTTTATTATACCGGCTGCAGAGCACGGTGATGATGGCAGCCGACGGCATAGCCATGAGGAACACGTGGATCACGAGGACCATGTTGCTTACCGGCAGCAGCAGGTCGATACCCAAAGTCAGGAACGGCACGACGATAAGAGAGATCACGCAGAGAATCAGATTCTTCGGCGTAAAGATCTCTTTGATTTTGCTGTTGGAAAGGTTGATGCCAACGATGAACATGGCGACCGGTGAGACCGTCGCTGCCATGAGCGATAGCGTATCGTCGATGAACGTTGGGAAATGGAATCCGCTGATGAAAATGATGAGTCCGGCGATCGACGCGAGGAACGGTACGCTCAGCATCCGCACCATCAGCTTCATGGTGAACAGCTTCTCGCCTTTTTTATGCAAAAGCATCACGACCCCAAGGGAATACATGAACGTGGTGAAAATAATGTTCATGATGATGGCCAAAAACAGCGCATATTTGCCGAAGAGCACCGTTGTCAGCGGATACCCCATGAAACCGCAGTTTGTGAAAGCCATCTGCACCGTATAGATCCCCTTGTCATCCTCCGGGATCGACTTGACATTGCGGATGATGAGGGCCGCGATCCCCGCGATAAGCAGCGTCACGAGCGCAAAAGCAATCAGCGACCAGATGATATCATTGAAAACCTGATCGTTGATCTCGTCCCGCTGCATGCTTTGCAGGACCAGGCACGGCACCGCCACATTCAGCACGAAGGCGTTGAGCGTCTTCAGCGCGTCATAAGGCACCAGCCGGATCTTGTACACGAAGTACCCGATTCCCACCAGCAGAAATATACTTAAGATTTTCAGCAGAATCTCCAGAAACATATCGCTATTGTAACACAGGAATGTGTCAATAGGGACGGTTCTTTTGACACATTACCACTTTTTGGAAATGTGTCAAAAGAACCGTCCCTTCTGACACATTTATTTTCCGACTGCGATGCGTCCGTCCGCGCCGACGCCGATGACTTTATCGCCCTGATTTCGAAGGCTGGTGATGTAGTCGATTTCTTCGGCGCCGATCTCTTCGCCCGGACAGATGAGCGGGATGCCCGGCGGGTACGGAATAAGAGAAGCTGCGCAAATGCGTCCGGTGCATTGCTGCAGGGGCACGAGTTCCTTGACGCGCGGGACTTCATGAAGGGTGCGGTGCTTCGTCCAGAGCGCGGCACCGGCAGTAGCCGCGTCAGGCGTTCCGGAGTCTGCCGCAAAGGCAATATCCTGCCCGGCCGGATGCGCTTCGGAAATCTCCCGCAGGGCAACAAGAAGTCTGTCGTAATCTCCCCGTGTGTTGCCGATGCCTGTCATGCACATGAGGATGTTGCCCGTCACAAGTTCCGCGTAGATTTCGCGCTCCAGCAGAGCTTTCTCCAGCTGGTGTCCGTCCAGGCCGCAGGCGCTCATGTCGAGATTGATCTTCGTCATGTCCATTGCCTGACGCGCGCCGTCTTTTACCTGCATGAACGCCAGCCCATCGATTCCGGCGGCCTCCTGGTAGAAGTAATTCAGATCATCGCGCCACGCCTCGATCAGTTCGCCCCCGTGATCTGCCAGGATATCCGCATTGATATCGAGCGACGCCATGAGCAGATAAGACGGGCTGGTGCTCTCCATCTGCTGCAGCTTGTCCTCCAAGTGGTAGAGGTCATCGAACTTGCTGCCTGCCGGCACGTTGAGCACAGCGCTTTGGGTGAATGAGCACAGCGTCTTGTGGGTGCTGTTGATGACAAGATCCGCGCCCTGGGTTTCCGCCGATTCCGGCACGGCGAAAGGATCGTCAGCAGAAGCGCCGGCAGCACCGGCAGCATCCGCTGTCCCAGCCGAGCCGCACGTTTCGAAGAACTTCAGGTGCGCGCCGTGGGCCTGATCCACGATCAGGAACTTACCGGCCGCGTGCACGATCTCTGCAATGGCGCGGACGTCGCTGCAGATGCCGTAGTAATTCGGGCTCGGCAGAATCACCGCCGAGGCATCAGGATTCTCGGAAAGAAGCCTCTCGATCTCCGCCGGTTCGACCGGTCCTGTGATGCCGTATTCCTCCACCATGGAAGGATGGGCGTACACGGGACGGATCCCTCCCAGCGCAAGGCCGCTGAACACAGACTTATGGCAGTTCCGAGCCATGATAAGTTTGCCGCCCTGAGGGACGCATGCCATGATGGATGCGATGATGCCCCCGCTCGAGCCGTTGATCAGAAGATAGGAAGCTTTTGCATCAAAGAGCATGCGGTATTTTGCCATGGTATCGGCGATGATGCCCTCGGTCTGGAACAGGTTGTCTGCGCCCACGATTTCGGTGATGTCGCAGCCGACTATGTTATCCAGAAACGAGTCATAGCCGAAGCGCCGGTACAGGCGCGCGCCTTTGTGCCCGGGCATGTGGAAGGACACGGTGTCCCTGCCCGCGTGATCGATCAGAAATTGCGTGATGCCGGTTGTGTTCATAATGGTACTCCTTTCGCAAGAACATTGTATCACAGTGGAGGCACGATTCTTAATAAGAATATATGTTCTTGAACATGCGTTCCTTCTGCGGTATAATGTTCCCATGGAAGAGATACTCATGCAAAAGCTTCAGATTCTGGCTGACAGCGCGAAGTACGATGTGTCCTGTTCGAGCAGCGGGTCGAGCCGGGAGGCGGCAGGCCGGATGGGCAACGGCCACATGGCAGGGATCTGCCACAGCTGGTCCGCGGACGGCAGATGCGTTTCGCTGTTGAAGGTGCTGTTCACCAACAAGTGTGTCTACAACTGCGAGTACTGCGTGAACAAGCGGACAAACGACTTCCCGCGGGCGTCCTTCGAACCGGACGAACTGGCCAGACTGACCATCGAATTCTACAAAAGAAACTACATCGAAGGGCTGTTTCTGAGCTCAGCTGTTGAAGTGTCTCCGGACTACACGGCGGAGCGGATTTTGCAGTGCCTGGAACTGCTTCGGTACAAGTACGAGTTCGCCGGGTATATCCATGCCAAGATCATTCCGGGCGTGTCGCCGGAAATTTTGCACAGGATCGGGCTGGTGGCGGATCGGCTCAGCGTGAATATCGAAATGCCATCAAGCAAAAGCCTGGCAGCCTTCGCGCCCCAGAAGAAGCCGAAGCAGATCTTCGCGCCCATGCGGCAGATCACCAATACCTTGATCGAGACACGCTCCCTCAAGGGACCGGGAACCATGTTCAAGGGGCAGCGGCTGAACACGGAAGCCAACTATCTGGGGCCGATGGGACTGGGGGAGAACGTGATGGGGCAGGCGGATGAATCCGATCCGGGAGCGGATTTGCCTGTGCTTGCGCGTGCCGCCGGCGCGCCGGCCGCACGGGGGAAGGGCACCTTCGCTGCGGCGGGGCAGACCACCCAGATGATCATCGGTGCGGGAGGGGAGACGGACGCCGGTATTCTGGCGACGAGCGAAAACCTCTACCGCACATTCAAAATGAAACGAGTCTATTATTCTGCTTATATTCCCGTTGTCGATTCACCGATTTTGCCGGACAAGCAGACAGCGCCGCCGCTTAAGCGCGAGCACAGAATCTACCAGGCCGACTGGCTTTTGCGTTTTTATGGGTTTACGGTCAGCGAACTGTTCCGCAGCGGCGGGGAGAATCTGGATCCGGATCTGGATCCGAAGGTGACCTGGGCTCTGCGGAATCTGGACCTGTTCCCGATGGAAATCAACACAGCGTCTTACGAAGAACTCATGCGTATTCCGGGGATCGGGCACAAGTCGGCCAAGCGCATCATGCATCAGCGGCGGTTTGCAGCGGTTCGGTTCGACGACCTGAAGAAGATGGGTGTCGTGGTCAAACGGGCCAAGTATTTCCTGCTGTGCTGCGGCAGGTATTACGGAAACAGATTGTTTGAACCAGAGACAATACGCAACTCCCTGCTGCAGATGGAAAGCGGCCTGCAGCTTTCCATGTTCGACAACGACTGGAAGCGGATCGAGGAAGGCGAGCGGCAGGAGAAGCTGGCTGCCGCCGGGGTGATCTAACAGACGGGGTAATCTAGCCGTTGGGGTGCTTTTGCAATGATCGATTATTTATACGACGGAACATTTGAAGGACTGCTCACCTGCATCTACCACCATTACTACACTGATAAAGCGGCGGGCATCTTCCCGCGGGAAGAGTACCAGCCCAGCATGCTGCACGGGTTTATGGAGGTGGAGACAGAGGAGGACAAAGCCGCGCGGGTGTATGAGGCCATTGAGGAGAAGATCTCCGGTTACGCCCTGCGCATGGTCTACCGCGCCTTCCTTTCAGATGCGCCCGGTAAGGAAACAGTGATTCTCAAGTTTGTGGTGCTGGGATTTCGGATCGGCCCGTCGATCGGGTCTCTCCATGCACGCCCCGAGGTCTACGCGCTGGAGAATCTCGTCCGCAAGGTCGGAAACGAGCGAGAGCGCATGCTGCAGTTCGTGCGCTTCGAGGTCATGGAGGCCGCCGGCACTTCGCCCGTCGCCGCGACCGGCGCTGCGCACGATGTCGCGGCCGCAGGTGCCGCAGACGGAGAACTGGCTGAACGACACGCCGCCCAAATTCTCTACGCGAAGATCGAGCCGACCTGCGATGTGCTCGCCCTTGCGGCTCACCATTTCGCCGAGCGGTTCAGCCACGACCCGCTGATCATCCATGACGTCGGACGAAACAAGGCGGTCTTTGCATACGAAGGGGACTGGTACGTGGCTGATTTTGACGGGACCCACCTGCCCGACGGAACCGCGATTTTGCAGTCCGATGACGAGCGGTCCTATCAGAGTCTCTGGCGGACCTACTTCGACCACATCGCCATCAAAGAACGCACCAATCCCCGTTGCCAGAAGAACCACATGCCCGTCCGTTACTGGAAGCACCTGACCGAGGTGAACGGATTGACAGGACCTGTATAATAGTCATGAGATGACTATGAAAGACACAACAACCAAACCAACAAAAAAAGAATCTGCAAAGTCTTTTCTGATAGATCTTATCAAAGACATCGTTGTCGCACTTGTTGTCGTGCTGATCATTACAGCATGCGTCAAGCCGACGATCGTCAGCGGCCAGTCCATGGATGATACGCTGCACGACGGAAACTATCTGATCGTCAACAAACTGGCCTACAAATTCGGCGAACCGGAGCATGGAGACATCATCGTCTTCGACAGCGGCGAGGAAGAACACGAACTCTGGGTCAAGCGCGTGATCGGTCTGCCCGGCGATGTGATCAAGACCGACGGCAAGACCCTCTACATCAATGATGCAAAAGCCTCCGAGCCCTATATCAAAAAAGGAACGATGGCCCAAGGCGAGATGAAGACATGGATCGTACCGGAAGGTGCGGTTTTCGTCATGGGCGACAACCGGAACAACAGCACCGACAGCCGGATCATCGGCTGTGTAGAAGAAAGTGCAGTCCTGGGCAAAGCAGTAGTTCGGCTGTGGCCGCCGGGCAGTATCGGACGGATCGAGTAGGATAGCATGATGCAACTGCCGGTTGGATGACAACCGGCTTTTTGTTTTGTAGAATGTGTACAGAAAGCAAAGGGAAAGAGAAAATGAATAAGAGTAAATAAAAGAAAGGGGTATTTTATGAAATACACATCTGCAGAAGCAAACAAACTGCTCAACGGTATCCAGGGAAGAATCAGCGACATCACTCGCAAGGAAGACCTCACTGCGAGTTTTCGAGTCGCGTCAGGCGAGGACGTCGAGTCCCTCAGACCGCAGTACGACTTCGCGGCCACACAGAAAGAACTCGAAAGCCTCGAGGAGAAGGTGCGCATCGTCAAGCATGCCATCAACACCTTCAACCTCACGCACACCCTGCCCGGGTTTGATGGGCTGACCATCGACCAGGCACTGGTTCTCATCCCGCAGGTGAGGGGGAGAATCAATAAGCTGAGAAGCATGTCGGGTGTGCTGCCTAAGCAGCGCATCATCGACCGCTACAACTCCGCAAACTATGTTGACTACCTGGTCAGCAACTACGACATCGAGGAGGCGGAGCAGGCCTATGTCGAGGCCAAAGAACTGCTCGCGTCCCTCCACCTGGCCCTTGACGCGGTCAACACCACCGAGACGATGGAAATAGACATCGTCCTCGAAGACTAAAACTGCATACCGACGGACGCCCTCCCCGGGGCGTCCGCCCCAGACGGCACGTGCTTGATGGTTCTAGTGTCTCTTATTCCGGTTTTTCAGTGAGACAGGTTTAGGTCCAAAGATCATGGTATGACGTTATTATCTGAGTTATTGCTTATTGACCAATGTCCATGCAACTATCAATGATCCCAGACAAAGAAGCGTCAGTGTGTGCTCGTCAAAAACTTACGGCGGCGGAAGTTTGGTTTCATGCCGCCGCTTTTATTTCCGATCATATAACTGCTCAAGTAACCGCTTTCGCTGATGGGATTGTAATTGCTTGTGCAGATACTCATGGAGCGCCTCATGCAACTGATGGTTGCAAAACCAAAAAACTTCAAAAACAACTTGCATCTCCCTGATCCGAGCCGTATAATACAGAACTGTTGAGAGCAGAAGGGAGTGATGCGAATGAAGACCGTTAATTCCCAAAGAACTCCGGTCACCCAGGTTCAGGTAACCATCAACCTCGAAAAGACTGGAGAACAACTGAAAATTATAACCAAAGAAAAAGGCTATGAGGTCAAGGACCTGATGACGCTGACCGGGTACAGCTCCCAAGCAGTGTACAAATGGTTCAACGGGAAGTCCCTTCCCTCCATCGACACCCTCGTGGTGCTCAGCAAAGCCTTGAATATGGACATCAACGAACTCCTCGTCATTGACGGGGAGTTTGATTTTTTGGCGTGCAACTACTGGTTCGATGACGGCGCGGCGGCGCAGCAGTTACAATAGACATGAAAGCGCATAGTGCAAAAGCATCAAGACAGATAAGGGGGAAATGGGATGGAACACACAGAACAACTGAACAAGATCTTAGAGCAGATTCGGCAGGAGCCGCTTAAGGACTTCGAGACACTGGAGGAAACGGCGCGAAGTGCGTATCCGCTGCTGGTGGAACTGGCACAAAAGGGCGGCGCCGAACGCTGCGAACTAGATGATCTGCGGGTCGCGCTTCGGTGCAATCTGCGGAGGAACATCATATATGATTCGGAGGAGGAGTGGAAGGAGAAGCGGACAGTCCTAATTAATGCGGTCGTAGAGGCTGTCAAGTCTGGACGCGACAGCAAGATTTGGCTGCGGCTGCTGCAGGACAGTCTGGCAGGAGGAGAAGCACAGCGAATCATCGACAGACTTCCGGACGAGCAGATCGACCGGAATCTGTTCCCTGCGCTGGAGGCGGAGACGGAATTCCAGCCAACGGGAAGGCTTATGGACTGGTACTGCGCTATGCTGGACAGAAGCCGGCAGCACAAGGAGCAGATCTACAATCGGCTGGCTTACTTCTTCTTGTGGTACGGAGAGTTTAACTGTGATGAGGACCAGGCGAAGCACTATTTCCGGGAGATGGAGCGGCAGGGAATCGAGCGGCGAAATCCGTATCCGGGAACTTTCGGACTGCACGGACACGATGAGATGATCCGGATGCTGCTGGACAGCGACGCGGATGCCGCTGCGGAGTGCGAGCCGGAGGGAAACAGGGACTACGCCAGTTTCCGGCTCCTCACAAAGTATGCGAAGCAGCAGCTTGAGCATGTGACGGCCTGCGGTATGCGAGGAAGCGCCGAAAAATCTGAACACGAGGTCGGAACGGTATGGGAAGCATGGCTCGAAGACCCCTGCTGCAGGGACCTGCGTGAAAGCATGCGGAGAATCTACGATGTTCTGCTGTCGCAGCCATCAGAGGAAGAACTTTATTTGTTCGACGATTATCTCCGAAGCTACGGAGCGGCGCTCAAACAACTCACGACAGGCGGAGGAGTGCAGGGTGCGCAAGGCGCGCAGGGAGAATGGCCTGTGCAGTCGGCACAGCAGGACAGGGACAAAGCCGTGGTCTTTCTTCTGGCGCTCCTGCTCAATTACGACAACTGGCTGCTTCGCATCATCGATCTGGAAAGTGAGCCGGACTGCACCGACGAGCAGCGCTATGCCGGCATCGAACACTGGCTCGAGGCGATCGAACCTTTCTGTGGTAAAGAATTTGCCTTCGGCGACGAGCTGCTCGTGATGAACAGTCTGCAGGAGAATCTGATCAGCTATTACGAGAAACAAGGGAACAGAAAGGACATGATGCTTTTGCTTGAGCAGCAGGTCTACGGGGCGGACGCAATGGCGGTATTGTCCGGCATTGGTGAAGACGTCAGCGCAGAGTTTTTCGGACAACCCTACTGCACCCACAACGCCATGGCGCTTTTGAAACTCTACGAGGACACAGGTGAAGATGCAAAGGCAGCCCGGTTGAAGAAGGGCATTGCGGAGACAGAAGAAATGCTGCCTCAGGAACTGTGGGAGGGGGCATTCAGGGAAAGCCGCGGGATGCTTAGGAAGAAATACGAAGCGCTCCTGGCCGGAGGGCAGGAATGGACAGACCAGGGAGACGACGCAGGTCAGGAAGATAGAACAGAACGAGACGGGAAAGATTGCAAAGGCCTGCTGAGCATAAGCGGATATGTCGTTGCAACCAGGCGGACACCTGAAGAGGAATGGGCGCTGGAACACACCTTCCGGCCCGAGCCTCCGACGCTGCGGGGCGATTTCATCCGGTTTGTATACTCACCGCCGGAAGGACTGGACTGGTTCGGCATGACAGAAGAGAGAAGGGAGGAGCTGATTAATAGTATTACTGCCACCTGATAACGGCAGTTTACTATACGGGTCTGTGTTTTTTTGTGTTCTTATTGCTGCGAACTGTTGTTTGCAAACATAAGTTCGTGATATAATGCTGTTCCCGGCTGTTCCGGGGACTGTTTGTGAAAGGGGGTTCTTAATGGGAAAATATGATGCGGCAAACAAGACAAGCCTCGCCTTCAAGGGAGATGAGATCATTGATCTGCCTCTTGATGAGTCTGTGCTGACCCTGGAGGAAGCGGGGGCAGGCTATGATACGGACAGTCCGGGCAGCCCGGACAGCATATCCGATGCCCTCATCAGGTGCATTCGGGATACCGGATCCGTGGACATCAGGCGCATTGCGGAATACGCGGGCGTCTCCGCGGGCGAGGTCATCTCCAGTCTCAGAGGCGTGATCTATCAGAATCCGGAGACTTGGAACGGAGATTCATACGAAGGCTGGGAGATGGCGGATGAGTACCTTTCAGGGAACCTGAGGTACAAATTCCTCAAGGCGCGTGTGGCGCAAAAGAGTTTTAGGGGTATGTTTGAAGATAACGTCAAAGCCCTTGGGGAACTGCTTCCGCCGGAGATGAAAGCGGAGGATATCTACGTCACTCTCGGCTCTCCGTGGATTCCGGAAGAGATCATCGACGACTTCGTCAACCATCTGATCCAGCCTCACAGCTACCACAGGTACAGCGGCACACGGCACGACCGGGAGACCGGCAGCTGGGAGCTGATCAACAAGTACAAGCTTTCAGGATATGTGCGCAACAAGGCCACCTTCGGCACGCCGCGTATGGACGCGGTCACTATTCTGGAGAGAACGCTGAACATGCGGACGATCCGCATTACGGACGAAGTGTCTGCTCCTGAGACAAAATCAGGCGTCAGGCGGGAGCTCAACCGCGCAGAGACAGCAGCGGTGCAGGAAAAGCAGAAGCTGATCATCGCGGAGTTCCGAAGATGGATTTGGCAGGATGAAGAACGCAGCAAGACGATCCGGCAGATATACGATTACATGTATGGATGCAATGTAGCACGCAGATTCAACGGCAGTTTCCTGGAGTTTCCGGGCATGTCAGAGGAGGCGGAGCTGTATCCGTACCAGAAGAACGCTGTAGCCAGGATCCTGTTCACGCCGAACACGCTGCTGGCGCATGATGTGGGCGCGGGCAAGACCTACATCATGATTGCGGCGGCCATGGAGATGCGGCGCATGGGGATGGCGAAGAAGTGCATGTTCGTGGTACCCAACAATCTGACTGAGCAGTGGCAGAGCATCTTCGGCAAACTTTATCCGGACGCCGAGGTCCTCTGCATCGAACCGAAAGACATGAAGCCGGAGCGCAGGAAACACACCCTGCGGAAGGTCATTCACAATGACTATGACGGCATCATCATTGCCTACAGCTGCTTCGACAGCATCGCGCTCTCCAGGAGTGCCCACATCGACGAGCTGAAAGAAGAATGCGAGAAAATGCGCAGGATCGTGAAGACCCGCAGGACGGTCACTGGGCGTTTCAAGCGAAAACTGGAGAAACTCGAGAAGGAACTCAGCGAGATGTCACTCGAAAGGGATCCTGAAGGCCTTATCTACTTCAATGACCTCGGCATTGACCGGCTCTTCGTGGACGAGGCGCATAACTACAAGAACGTTTCCATAGAGACGTCTATCACCGGCGTCTACGGTATCAGCCAGAGCGGCTCCGTCAAGTGCAACAGCATGATGGATAAGGTCCACTATGTCCAGAAGACCCATGGCGGCGGGGGCGTCATCATGGCAACCGGCACGCCGATCACCAACTCGATCTCGGACATCTATGTCTTCCAGAAGTATCTGCAGAGCGGCGAACTCGAGATCCTGGGATTCCAGACGTTTGACAACTGGATCGGGATGTTTGCCGAGAAGACAACGGAGTTTGAGATCGCGGTGGACACAGGCAGCTACAGGCTCGCCACAAGGTTTTCACGGTTCCACAACATTCCGGAACTGACGACGATCCTGGCATCCATCGCGGACTTCCACAGTGTCGAGGAGGATGTGGAACTCCCTCAGTTCGACGGCTATACGGATGTGAAGATCCCGCGTACGCCAACGCTCAAAGCCTATTTGGAGGAAATCTCCAAGCGGGCGGACAAGGTCCACAATCACGAGGTCAAGACGGACGAAGACAACATGCTGAAGATCACCAGCGACGGGCGAAAAGCGGCGCTGGACATCCGGCTCGTGCGGCTCGCGGATGAAACAGAATCGGAGGTCTTTGCAGATGAAGCGGTTGTGTACGGACGACCCATCGGCGTCTGCAAGGTGACTGAGTGCGCAGAAAAGGTGGCGGTCATCTACCACAGAACGAAGGAGGAGCATTTGACCCAGCTCGTCTTCTGCGACACCTCCACGCCGAAGGCCGGTTTCAACGTGTACGACGACCTGCGGCAGCGCCTCATCGATCTGGGGGTGGATGCGGCTGAGATCGCCTACATTCATGACGCGGCCACAGCATCCAGGCGAGAGAAGGTCTTTAAGGCTGTGCGCGACGGGCGGATCCGAGTGCTGATCGGTTCCACCTTCAAACTGGGGCTGGGCGTCAACGTGCAGGACCGGTTGGTGGCAGTGCATCATCTGGATGTTCCATGGAGGCCTTCGGATATGATCCAGCGGAACGGCCGGATTCTGCGTGCAGGCAACCGGAATGAGAAGGTGGAGATCTACCGCTATGTGACAGAGGGCAGCTTCGATGCGTATTCGTGGCAGCTTCTGGAGACCAAACAGCGCTTCATCACCGATATTCTATCCGGCACCGTCACCGGCCGCAGCGGCGGTGAAGTAGATAACACGGCGTTGGACTACGCGGAGGTCAAGGCACTGGCTCTCGGCAACCCGCTCTTGAAGAGCAGAGTCAGGATGCGTAACGAACTGACAAGGCTGTCCGCGCTCCAGCGCAAGAGCGTGGAGAACCGGCTCAGACTGGAGCAGAGATACAAGGCGCTGCCGGACGACATCGCGGCCAAGGAATTGGAACTGTCCATCTGCAAGTCGGACTGCGCGTTCCTCGCGGAGAAGGGAAAGGACGTATACGACGGACTGACAACTAGAGAGAAGCAGCGTATGGCAGATCACCGCCGGCTCCTCCGGGACATTCTGGGAAGAAATCTGCATGGATACGTGAAGCGTGCGGATGATCGGGCGCTCTTTGACTACCGCGGGTTCATGATCGTCCTGCCCGCAGGTATGGACGCAGATCACCCGTACCTGTATCTGGTGCGTGAGGGCCGGTACAAGGTCGACATGAGTGACAAGGAAACCGGTATGCTCATCCGGATCGACAACTTCCTGGACAAAATGGACGAGTACGTTGCCAGGGTGCAGCGCGAGAAGGAACTGCTGGAGCAGGAACTTAAGGAGATCGAAAGTGAGCTGGCTGAGGCGGACAGCTATGCGGAACTGATTGAAGAGTGCACGGAGAAACTCGACAAGCTGGACGAAGAACTTGGCGTCAAAGAACTGAAGAAGACGGTAAGGTAAGGGGGGATACACATGGCAAATACGAAATCTAATGCAAAGGCAGTAACGCTCGGCAACGTGCCTTCTGTGAACGTGGGGCAGGCGGTCGGGAAACTGTCAAACATGTATTGCAGTGTGATCGGTGCGGACGCAGCGGGAATCGGCGTTCTCCCGTCGGTCATGCTGTGGGGCGCGCCGGGTGTCGGCAAATCCCAGGGCGTCAGACAGATCGGGGAGGAGATCGAGGAGACCACCGGCAAGCGCGTACACATCACGGACGTGAGGCTTTTGCTCTTTAATCCTATCGACCTGAGGGGGATCCCGACAGCCAGCGAGGACAAGACTCTGGCCGTATGGCTGCGTCCGCAGATCTTCGACATGGATCCCGCCGACGACATAGTCAACATCCTGTTCCTCGATGAGATTTCCGCGGCGCCGCCGTCGGTGCAGGCAGCCGCATACCAGATCGCCCTGGACCGGACGGTGGGCGAGCATAAGCTGCCCGCGAACTGCATCGTCATCGCCGCAGGCAACCGCGTGACGGACAAATCGGTCGCTTACAAAATGCCCAAGGCCCTGGCGAACCGGCTTTTGCATCTTGAGGTCTTCGCGGATCTGCAGTCCTGGAGGGCGTGGGCCATATCCCGCGGCGTCAATGAGCAGGTAACGGGGTTCCTCTCTTTTAAGCCGGACATGCTCATGGCGTTCGAACCGTCGAAGGACGACATGGCCTTTCCGACACCCCGTGCGTGGGAGATGGTCAGCAATCTGCTGAATCACGTCAACGGCGACATCAATGAGATGTTCACGCTCATTGCGGGGCTGGTGGGAAGCGGTGCAGCAGCGGAACTGCGCACCTGGTCGCGGGTCTATGACAACTTACCTGATGTCGAAGGCATCTTCGCGGGTACCGAACACAGGGTACCGAAGGGGACGGACGTGCTGTACGCTCTTGTCTCCTCGATGGCCAAGTACGCTTCGATGCATCGTGACGACATGGACGCCATCGCACGCTCGATCCGGTATGCGGAGAAACTGCCGGCTGACTTCTCTGTTGTACTCATGCAGGACTATCTGAATCTGGAGAAGGACTACCGCAGCAGGCTCATGATGCTGCCTGACTTCGTCAAGTGGATGAGAGGCAAAGGCGCCCTGCTGAATGGGGTGATGTGATGGAACTGAGTGCAGCGAAACAGCAGGAGTACATGCGCAGGATCCTGATTGCGCGCATGACGGTACTTTCACGCAATGGGTTTTTCGGGCTGCTTCTGATGCATATGAAGTTTGCTCTTGATCCGAACATCGGGACTGCGGCAACTGACGGCGAAAGGGTCTATTTCGATCCGAAATTTCTGGATAAGATCTCCGATAGGGAACTGGTCTTCATCCTGATGCACGAGATCATGCACGTAGCTCTGCGGCACACATCCAGGACGGGAGACCGGGACAACCTTCTGTTCAACATTGCCTGTGATATTGTCGTCAACTCTAACATCCTGCAGGCTGCGGGGATGGACCATGCGAGTATCACCCTCAGCCAGTATGGAGAATCCATGCACCTGACGCCGAAACGCGACGAGGGGTATCGCTATACAGCGGAAGAAGTCTACGAGATGTTTTCATCCCTGTCGGCCGCCCGGCGCAAACAGCTGAAACGCGGATTTGCGGACGATCATTCCAGGTGGGGCACTGCAGATGACGAGGCCTTGGATGCTCTATGGAGAAACCGGATCCGGGACGCGCTGGAAGCGTGCAAGTCCCGCGGGGATGGGACAGGCAGGGGCACGATCCCACTTGGTGTCGAGCGGAAAATCGAGGAGCTGATGCATCCGAAGACCGACTGGAGAGTGCTGCTGAACGACTTCGTGCAGGAAGAGGTCACAGACTATTCTTTCCTGCCGCCGGACCGCAGGTTCTCTGACAGTCCGTTTATGCTGCCGGACTTCAACGAGACTGAGACTACAGTCAAGAACATCCTGTTCATGATCGACACCTCAGCGTCCATGACTAAAAAAGAAATCACGCAGGCCTACTCCGAAATCAAAGGCGCTATCGACCAGTTCGGCGGCAAGTTGGAGGGCTGGCTCGGTTTCTTCGACGCCGGGGTAGTGCCGCCAGTACCGTTCGCCGATGAGAGTGAATTCAAAATCATACGTCCGAAGGGCGGCGGCGGAACGGATTTCGACGTGATCTTCGACTACGTACGCATGGAGATGGCAGAGCAGGAGATCACCAGCATTATCATTCTGACAGACGGCTGCGCACCCTTTCCGGAAGAATCCGCCGCCATGGGCATCCCCGTCCTCTGGATGATCAACAACACCTACGTCGAACCGCCCTGGGGGAGAGTGGCAGTGATGAAATAAAAATATTACTACCCGAAAAAAGGAAGAATGGGATATGAGCAGAAAAAAGGGAAAAACATACGTTGTTGCACCGAAGAAAGAAGAGCGGGTTCAGGTCATCGATATGAACGAGGTGAACAGAAAGAAGGCGTACCACTTGGTCACCTTCCGGACGGGACGTCACTTGACAGAGAAAGACAGACCGAGAAAGAAAGACTGGAAGAGAGAGTATCAGTAATACTTTAATGCCGCCAGCACAACCTATTGTTTTCGCTCGAATGTTGGCAATCATATCAGTTGACAAACAAGCCAGAGGATACTAATAATTAACTGGGAGGCTAGTTATGAAAAAGAACACAATCACTACATTAGTACTTATCAGCGCATTGCTGCTTGCGGGTGCTTTTGCATTCACAGGCTGCGGATCCGGAGATACAGAAAGCGGCGGGGAAGAGCCGGCAGCATCTTCTGAAGAACAGGCGTCCGCCGATGCGGCAGCCGAAGAAGCGTGGAAAGCCGCATACCGCGAGATTCTGGAAGCCAATGAGGACGGGATCCGCAACTATGAAGATCCGGAAGAACTTGGCGATACCTTCGGGGATCGGAAGTCTGCGGCGCTGTACGACCTCGACGAAGACGGAACGCCGGAGCTGCTGTTTATGGAACTCGATGAATATCTCGATG
>CAMOXP010000008.1 GCA_946629205.1 uncultured Bacillota bacterium | reverse complement strand
TCTCGCAGTCCATTTCGGTCGCCGCAGTCAGGAAGCCTTTGTTCGCCGCTGTCGCCGCAATAGAACGGGCGTCCATGAGCGCAACGGACGAAATCTGTCCGTTCTGCAGTTTGGAACCCTCTCTGTTCGGGAAGTTTCTGGTGGAATGGCGGATGGAGAATGCGTTGTTGGCCGGTGTGTCTCCGGCGCCGAAGCAAGGTCCGCAGAAGGCAGTCTTCATGATCGCACCGGACTGGAGGATCGTAGCGGCAGCGCCGTTCTTGAGCAGTTCCATGTAGACCGGCGTACTGGCCGGATAAACGCTCAGCGTGAATTCATCCGCTCCGATGTATTTCCCCTTCAGGATGTCCGCCGCTGCGCAGATGTTTTCGAATCCGCCGCCGGCGCATCCTGCGATGATACCCTGCTCAACATAGAACTTGCCATCTCTGATTTTGTCCTGCAGGCTGTATTCCACCTGGCCGTCCAGGCTGACCAGCGCCCGCTTCTCAACATCTGCGAGAACGTCCGCCAGATTCTTTTGTACGTCTTCAATGGTGTAGGTGTTGCTCGGATGGAACGGCATAGCGATCATCGGCTTGATGGCCGACAGGTCGATTTCTACGCATCCGTCGTAGTAAGCCACATCCGCCGGCGCCAGTTTCTTGTAAGCTTCCGGTCTGCCGTGGATGGTGTACCACTCTTCTATGTTCTCGTCTGTGACCCAGATGGATGACAGACAGGTCGTTTCTGTTGTCATAACATCGACGCCGATCCTGAAGTCTGCACTCATGGAAGCCACGCCCGGACCGACGAATTCCATGACCTTGTTGTTGACGTATCCGCAGCCGAATACTTCACCGATGATAGCCAGCGCCACGTCCTGCGGTCCGACGCCCGGTGCAGGTGCGCCTGTCATGTGGATCGCGATCACGCCCGGCATGTTGATGTCATAGGTCTGCTCGAGGAGCTGCTTGACCAGTTCCGGGCCGCCTTCTCCCATGGCCATGGTTCCCAGGGCTCCGTATCTGGTGTGGGAATCCGAACCCAGGATCATCGCGCCGCTTTCCGCCAGCATCTCACGGGCGTACTGGTGGATGACTGCCTGATGAGGCGGAACATATACGCCGCCGTACTTTCTAGCGCAGGAGAGTCCAAACATGTGGTCATCTTCATTGATCGTGCCGCCCACCGCGCAAAGGCTGTTGTGGCAGTTGGTCAGCACGTACGGGATCGGAAACTTCTCCAGTCCGGACGCTCTGGCCGTCTGGATGATCCCGACGAAGGTGATGTCGTGGGACGTCATTTTATCAAACTTGATCTGCAGCTTTTCCATGTTGCCCGAGGTGTTGTGGGATTTCAGGATGTTGTACGCCATCGTGCCCTTTGCCGCCTTGGCTTTGTCTGCTGCCACGCCCTTTGCCGCCAGCTTCGCGGCCGCCTCAGCGTTGTCTTCAATGATCTCAGTACCATTTACTAAATAAATGCCGTTTTCGTAAAGTTTCATAACATTTGCCTCCTGTGGTGTTCTATCCGTGCTTTTTGATTATATCATTAATCCGGTTAGCGTAAAAGAAAAACCCGGAGCCACCACTCCGAGTCTTCATGTGTTGCAACTGCCATTAACATCTTGCCTGTTTATATTATAATCAAAACTCAAATAAAGTCAAGAATCGTAATTGACATTTATTTCTATATTTGTTATAAATATCATGTTGCTGCTTTCCAATCTGGCAACAGAGAGGAGGTGTTGCAAATGGCTGTTATTAACATCTTCGTTGCCACTGTCACAGCAAATGTTGTCGCCTACTGCATTTGCAAATGGCTGGACAGATGGCTCATGTAGCAACCAGTCTGTTTACTGCCCGGAGCCACCACTCCGGGTCTTATGAAGTGAGAGCTCCGCGTCAAGTCTGTTCGACGAATCGTTCTATTTCGCCTTACTCTCACAGTATTTGCATCTGTAGACTTTGTTTACAGCGTCCGTCAGGCGGAAGACCTGCGGCAGTTCCTGCTCGATGGTCGTGATGCAGCGGGGATTCTTGCACTTGATCACATCCACGATTTCCGTCGGCAGTTCCAGATGCTTGCGTTTCGCCAGCTTGCCGCCCTCGATGATGTTGACCGTGATGCCCGGGTCGACGAATCCGACGGCGTCAATGTTCAGATCGATCAGCTTGTCGATCTTGAGGATATCCTTTCGCCCGTGTTTCTGGCTTGGCGCGTTCTGGATCAGAGCGACTTCGCAATCCAGTTTTTCCAGTCCCAGAATATTATACAGTCTCATTCCTTGTCCTGCCTTGATGTGGTCCAGGACGATTCCGTCTTCGATTTTTCCTATGATCATTTACGCCACCTCCAGTAGTTTCAGAATCAGTGCCATTCTGATGTATTTGCCGTTCAGTACCTGTTCGAAATATTTCGCGCGCGGATCATCATCCACAGCAACGGAGATCTCATTGACGCGCGGCAGCGGATGCAGGATGCTCAGGGTCTCCTTCGCGTTTTCCAGTTTGTCCGGTGTGAGGATATAGCTGTCTTTCAGTCTGAGGTAGTCCTGCTCATTGAAGAAGCGCTCTCTCTGTACGCGTGTCATGTAGAGGATGTCCAGCTGCGGCATGGCGGCCTCCAGATCGTCTGTCTCGACGAACTCCAGGTTCTTCTTGATCATGGTCTCGTATTTGAGGTATTCCGGGATCCGCAGTTCTTCCGGTGAGATAAGGATGAACTTGTTGTCCGGGTAACGTGACATCGCGTTGATCAGCGAGTGGACTGTGCGGCCGAACTTCAGGTCACCGCAAAGGCCGATCGTCAGGCCGTCCAGTCTGTTCTTCTCACGGCTGATGGTCAGAAGGTCTGTCAGTGTCTGGGTCGGATGATTGTGACCGCCGTCTCCGGCGTTGATCACCGGCACGGTCGATCTGCGGATTCCTGCAACCGGCGCGCCTTCCTTCGGATGCCGCATGGCGATGATATCCGCATAGCATCCGACAGTCCTGATCGTGTCGGAAACGCTCTCGCCCTTGGCCGCGGAGGAGCTGTTCGCCTCCGAAAACCCCAGCACGACGCCTCCCAGTTCATACATGGCCGCTTCAAAGCTGAGTCTCGTTCTTGTCGATGGTTCAAAGAACAGTGTCGCCAGTTTTTTGCCGGCGCACTTGTGACTGTACGCCTGCGGATCGGCGATGATGTCCTTCGCTACCGCGATCATCTCGTCCAGTTCTTCAATGGACAGATCCATGATGTCAATCAAATGTCTCAATGTGTTACCTCCTTGTATCATAAACTATTTCTAAACGCCATTAGCTGGTCTATGTCAGACCTGTCGATATATCCTGTTTCCGCTGCCGCCTCGCAGGCTGCGTCGAAATCCGTCAGGCTATGGTATTCCAACCCCGCCTCTGCAAAGGCTTCCCGGCTCCTGCTCAAGTTGTATGAGAAAATGCACACGATGCCGAGCACTTCTGCTCCCGCCTCTTCAAGTGCCTTTGCTGCGCTGATCACGCTGCCGCCGGTCGAAATCAGGTCCTCAACGACAACGACCTTCTGTCCCGGAACGACTCTTCCTTCGATCCTGCTGCCGCGTCCGTGATCCTTGGCTGAAGACCGGACATATCCCATCGGGAGTCCCATCTCATGCGCCGCGATGGCCGCGTGGGCAATGCCCGCCGTCGCCGTTCCGAAGAGCGCTTCCGCATCCGGATACTCTGTCCGGATCAGACCAATCAGTCCTTCTTCGATCGTCTGCCGCGCCTGCGGGTCGCTGAGCACCAGACGGTTGTCGCAGTAGATCGGGCTCTTGATACCGCTGGCCCAGGTGAATGGTTCATCCGGCCGGAAGAATACGGCTTCTGTTTTCAACAGGCATTCTGCTGCTTTTTTTCTCATACAATGTTCCTCTCTTTCGATTCTATCTATATACTTATCCAATGAACTCCTGCCGGCAGCGTTCATACGCCGCCGCGGGATCCTCTGCTGCTGTAATACTTCTGCCAACTACGATGTAGTCGGAGCCGAGGGCTTTGGCGCGCGCCGGTGTGGTGATCCTCTGCTGATCCCCTGCCGCGTCCCCGGCCAGGCGTACGCCCGGTGTAACAGTCAGAAATCCTTCTCCCAGCTTTTCGTGCACAGCAGGTGATTCCAGCGGTGAACAGACGACGCCGTCCAGTCCCGCTTCTTTTGCCAGACTGGCGTAAGACGCCACGACTTCTTCCATTGGACGGCTGACCAGGAGTTCTTCATTCAGCTGTTCCTGCGAAGTGGACGTCAGCTGCGTGACTGCGGTCAGAAGCGGCCGGCTGCCGTCCGGTCTGGTCAAACCTTCAAGAGCCGCCTGCATCATGCGCTTCGTTCCAGCCGCATGCACATTGCACATATCCACATCCAGCCCGGAAAGAACCTTCATGGCGCGTCCCACGGTGTTCGGGATATCGTGGAGTTTCAGATCGAGGAACACCTTATGTCCTCTCTGCTTTAACTGACGTACGATGTCCGGTCCCTCCGCGTAGAATAGTTCCATGCCGATTTTCACATAGGGCCTTCCCTCCCCGAACCGTTCCAGAAACTCTATTGTCTCGCGCCCGCTGCTGAAGTCGCAGGCGATGATCACATCTTTTCCCATTTCTTTCTCCTTTATTCTATGTTCAGCGGACCTGCGCCTGCGCGGCCAGATCCCGCAATGCTTTGATTCCATACTGTTTCATTGCTTGCGGCAGTTCTTCGATGATGCGCTTGCAGGCGTACGGATCGACTAGATTGGCGCTTCCTACCTGCACAGCCGAGGCTCCTGCCATCATCATTTCCAGCACATCTTCGGCCGATGAGATCCCGCCGCATCCGATGACGGGGATGTCGACCGCGCGGCAGAGCTGGTAGACTGCTCTTAGTGCCACCGGGAACACCGCCGGCCCAGAAAATCCGCCCATCGTATTTGCCAGCACCGGCCGTCTGCTCTTCAGATCAATCCGCATGCCCAGCAGTGTGTTGATCGCGGTCAGTCCGTCAGCGCCTGCCGCTTCGCATGCCCGGCCGATCTCTGTAATATCCGTTACATTCGGTGACAGTTTCGCGATAACCGGTTTCTTCGTCTTCTGCCGCACTGCGCGGACCACGGAAGCCGCTGCCTTCGGATCGGTTCCGAACGCCATCCCACCGCTCTTGACGTTCGGGCAGGAGATGTTCACCTCGATCCATCCGATCTGCGGCAGTCCCTGCGCTTCATTCTGCGCATCAGCGATCTCCAGTTTCTCTGTCACCTCCGCATAATCTTCCGGACAGCCGCCGCATACGTTTGCCATGACCGGTTTATGAAAGACTTCCGCGAGAGCCGGCAGTTCCTCTGCGATGACCGCATCCACTCCGGGATTCTGCAGTCCGACGCTGTTCAGCATCCCTTCCGTGCATTCGGCGATCCGCGGCGTTTCGTTGCCGAACCGCGGCTTCGGTGTCGTTCCCTTGAAGGAAAAACTCCCCAGCAGGTCGATGTCGTACAGCGCCGCGAATTCCCTGCCGTATCCGAAGGTCCCGCTGGCCGCCATGACGGGGTTCGTCATCTCGATGCCGCAAAGCGTGACGGCCGTATCCGCTGCAGCTGTCGGTACGGTTGCCGGTGTTGTTTCTCTTACCATACGATTTCACTCCTTTCCATGACGGGTCCTTCCACGCAGATGCGTTTGCTTCCGTACTTCGTCCTGCAGGAACATCCCATGCAGGCGCCGAATCCGCATCCCATGCGCCGTTCGAAGCTCATCTGCCCCGGCACCTCCGCGGGCGCTTTCTCATCCACCGCCTGCAGCATGGCTTCCGGTCCGCATGCGAACAGACTGTCATAGCGGATTCCGTCCATGACGTCTGTCACAAAACCTTTGGTTCCGGCGCTTCCGTCCTCTGTCGTGAGGATCACTTCTGCGCCGAGCGCCTCAAATTCGCTCCTGTAGAACACGTCAGCAGCACTCCGAAACCCAAGAATCACTTTCGGCTGCACGCCTGCCCCCACCAGTTTCCTGCAAAGGCCGTACATGGGCGGGACCCCCGCGCCGCCGCCGATCAGAAGCGGACACGCCGCGCTTTGGCTGTCGCTCCCGGCTTTGCCGCATCGGCTAAGATCATACCCGTTGCCCAAGGGCCAAAGGACATCCAGTTTTTCGCCCGGCTGCATCCGGCTCATCTTTGTTGTGCCCCCGCCGACAGTTTTGTAGATGATCGTCAGCGTATCTTCTCTCCAGTCACAGATCGAGATCGGTCTGCGCAGGTAGCATCCTTCCAGTCTGATATTCAGAAACTGACCGGGCAGGACCGGCTGCCGTTGCCTGGTGTCCTGCGCGCCCGCATGCGGCAGCTGCAGGATCATTTCATAGGTTCCCTCTGCCAGCCTGCGCTGTGATTGAATCGTCATGATATCGTTCTTCATATTTCTTCCCTTCTGTAGACGATTTTGCCGTCCATTACGGTCATCATGCATCTGCCCTGCACCTTCCATCCGGCAAAAGGCGTGCTCCTGCCTTTGCTTAAGAATGCAGCCGGATCGATCTCATAGGGAGTTTCAAGGTCCCATACGGTGAACGTCGGCGCCGGATCGGTTTCGTCCGGCATCGTGCTCCCAATGCGGAACCGTCTGTTGGGATGCTCCGTCAGCAGCCCGATCAAATGCTCCATCGGCAGAATTCCTTCCTTCACCAGTTTGGTGTAAAGCACCGGAAAGGCAGTTTCCAGTCCGACGATGCCGTAGGCGCTGCCGGCGAAGCCTTTGCTTTTTTCTTCCCGGCTGTGCGGCGCGTGGTCCGTCGCGATCATATCAATGGTGCCGTCCGTTAATGCTTCCAGCAGCGCTTCCTTATCTGCCGACGTTTTGATCGGCGGGTTCATCTTGAACCGTCCGTCATCTTCGATTTCCTGATCGGACAGTGTCAGATAATGGGGCGCCGTTTCGCAGGTCACATCCAGACCGTCTCTCTTGGCCTGCCGGATCAATGAAAGGGATTCGAGGGTCGACACATGACACATGTGATAAGGGCAGCCTGTCTGCGCGACAAGATCCAGATCCCGGTCCAGCTGTCTGAACTCCGCCTCCCGGCTCTCCCGCGGATACCTGGTGTCTTCACAGTGGGCCACTGTGATGCTGCCGGCTGCCTTGACCCGCGTCATGGCTTCCTTCATGAGTCCATCGTCCATGACGCCGACGCCGTCGTCAGAAAACCCCGCGACATGGGGCGCGAGTCCTTCAATATCCGAAACCTGCTTTCCTTGTTCGCCGCAGGTCAGCGATCCGAGCGGATGTACGCCGATGAAGGCGTCTGTTCGAATGATATCTGTCTGCGCCTTCAGATGCGCCGGACTGTCCGGCACCGGATCCAGATTCGGCATGGTCAGCACATGAGTGAAGCCCCCCGCCGCCGCAGCCAGCGTTCCGGTCCGGATCGTTTCTTTATAAAAAAATCCCGGTTCTCTCAAATGAACATGTACATCTGAGAAACCGGGTAAAATGGTATATCTGTCTGAAAAATTGAATTCCGCACCTGGGGAAGATAACGCCTCCCTTATGGTGCCTCTCACTTCTGCAATTGTAACGCCTGTTTTGATTCTCTCCCTCAACGGAGCCTCCTGAATATTTTATCCTTGTGTTTATACCATACAGGAGGATTCCGTGTCAATCACTTTTTTCATCTATATGTGTGTGTATGTGTGCTGCCTGCTGATTATATTCCTGATCCGTCTTTTCCGTGCAGCTCCCACTCAGTCACGTTGGCGACCCAGCAGGTGTCGTTGTCACAGTCGTCGCAGGTGGTCTCGCATTTTTCGACGCGCATGCCGCCTGCTGCTTCAGCGCTGCCGTTTAAGGTATTGCTGTTCATGCTCACACGGGAGCCGGGCGGAACGGATTCTGTAATGAAGGCGTTGCCGCCGATGATGGAGCCTTTGCCGATGACGGTATTGCCGCCGAGGATGGACGCGCCGGAGTAGATGGTCACATCATCTTCCAAGGTCGGATGGCGGCGGGTTCCGTTGAGCGCGTGTCCCCCGCGCGTCGAAAGCGCGCCGATGGTGACGCCCTGATAGATCTTGACGTGCTCTCCGATGATCGAGGTCGAACCGATCACGATGCCGGTGCCGTGGTCCATGAAGAAGTAATTCCCGATCCGGGCCGCCGGATGGATATCGATTCCTGTAATGCTGTGCGCGTATTCCGACATCATGCGCGGCAGGATGCGTACGCCCAGCAGGTGCAGCTCGTGGGCCACACGGTAAATGGTGCTCGCCAGCAGTCCCGGATAGCTCAGAACGATTTCCTCTTTATTGTACGCCGCCGGGTCTCCGTCATAGGTTGCCTGGATGTCCGTGTTGATCTTCGCGCGGATCTCCGGGATCTTGCGGAAGAATTCGATGGCGATCTTCTGGGCCTCTTCTTCGAGTTCATCGTCTTTCAGACTGCCATACTTGCCGTCAAAGGCCAATGCCAAAGCGATCTGCCGAGACAGATAGTACATGATATCCTCAAACTGCAGCGTCAGCTTGCTGTACATGTTATAGAACCTGTATCCTTTGTCCCTGTAGTAACCCGGGAACAGTACGCCCAGCAGTTTATTGACGATTTCAATGACCTCGTCCCTGTCCGGCTGGTCGAAAATATTCATATTGTCAATGTCTCGTCCCTGGTCGTAGTCCTTCAGCACCAGTTCCACGATCTCATCGACTTCACTTCTCATTTTCTTTTCGTCCATTAGTTCGCCCTTCCAAAGTATGCCCTTCCAAAGTACACACTTCCAATTCGTGCTATAAATACTTTTTCAATGTCAACACGTTGCTTCCGTCCCGGTATTCATATGCGACATCATCCGTCTGCTGCTTGACGAGGAATATGCCGAGACCACCGATCCGGCGCTTGCCGGTAGGCAGAGTCACATCCGGATCTTCCCGCGCAAGGGGGTCATAAGGGATACCTTGATCTATGAAAGTGACCACGATCGTCCGCGCAGCGTCGGCAGTCTCCAGTTCGACCCGCATGGTCATCTCACCGCTTCCAGGTGCATAGGCGTAATTGGCAATGTTGACATAGACCTCTTCTACCGCAAGTTCTATGGCCATCCGTTTCCTCAACGGGCAGTCCCACGCATCCATGCGCTCGCCAAGAAAAGCCATGATCAGCGGGAGATTCCTCACTGTGGCTTCAAGCGTTATTGAATTTTCCCGTGTCGTTTCACTGACTGCGCACATTCTGATGACCCTCCGTCTGGTCTGCCGAGAAACACCCTGCCGGATCGTCAGGCTGTATTACTGAATATCCAGAATGTCGACGAATCCTGTCACTTCAAAGATCTCCATGATCACATCATTGACGCCGGTGACGATCATGCTTCCCTGCTTGTTCATGGTCTTCTGAGCAGAAAGCAGTACCCGCAGTCCGGCAGATGAAATGTACTCTGTCTCAGTGAAGTCGATGACCAGTTCACTGATTCCATCCATTGATTCCTTCAGAGCCTCTTCCAGTTCCGGAGCTGTAGTCGTGTCCAGTCTTCCGCTGATCGCTACTGTGAGTTTTTCGCCTTCCAGAGTTTTCTTGATTTCCATTTCAATAATTCCTCCCATCAGTTTTTTCTGATTTATAATATCATAAGTATACACCAAAACATCTTTCTTGTTACAACAATTATCGCAAAATTCACCATCAAACCGCCGGCGCATTGCCGTACAGCGTCTTGTTTTTGCGGAAAGCCTGGATGATGCGGATCATTCCGGAATAGGCCAATCCCAGTGAATATATTCCCACCGCCACCGTAACGTTTTCAATGAATACAATGCAAAGAACCCCCAAAAAGAGGTTGACCACCCCCGAGATGAGGCTCATCCGCCAGGACGGTGCCCGCAGCCGCATGGATTCGATACAACGCATAATATCCACGAAGGCGGCGAAAATATGTATCCCTGCCAGATACAGAACAATGCAGTACAGCGGCACATCTGTCAGAGACAGTGTGAAAAGCGACAGATCCAGCATGATAATCGCCCGGTAAAGTATGGTCCTTCCGCCAACCATATGCCGCGCCATGGAAATGTAGTAGACCAGCGATCGGATACTTGCAATGAGCATCGTAATACCGAATATGAAGATCACCGCGGGATAGGTCTGATTCGCGTCGACTGCCAAAAGGAAGGCAACGAGTATCATGAACAGCCCGGTGACGATATTCACAATGCGTCTGGTTTTCGTCATGATCCATCACCTCCATTTTCCTGCCAGTTTAATGCCGGCAGCGCTGATTTCTTCGGTCACCATGCGTTTCTGGATGAGCGCAGCTGTGATGAAGCGGCCAATGAATGTGCTGTCCTTCCCGTCTTTTGGCGCGCTCTTATATTCCTCTTGGTATTTCGCAAGGTCAAAGTCCTCGATTGTCTTCCCGGACAGTTTTTCTGCAAAGGCTTTCCAGTCTTCAGAAGCGTCTGTCTGCCGCCGCTTGAGTATTCTGCGGATTTCCTCAATGTGCGGCACAACACGCTTGCTGTCATAAACATCCACGCGGAATTCTTCTGCCTGGGCGTCTGAACGCAGCCAACGGAGCGCGTACACCATTTGGGCGAAAGCGTGCATATAATCAGAGGGATTGTCCTTGATGATCTCCTCATAGCCGCCCCAGGCCGGAAGATATTTGTACTTGATAAAGCTGTAGTCCGGCAGATGTCCTGCTCTGCCGTGCCCCAGATTCATGACATTGTTCTCATTGGACTGATGAACACTGTTCGTGTATTTGCCTTCTTCGGGATCGTCCGGCAGGCCCGGATTATGCCGGAATGTGATATGCCGCTCTGTCTCGGAGTCGCCATTTTCAAGAATCTCATAGAAGTAATAATTCGTATTGTTGATGACAAGGGATGGCGTCCCCGCGAAATAGCGGTGCGCCCAGGTGTCTGCCAGAACATGCATAACAAGCCCGATTGCCTGAAGGCTTTTGCCTTTGGCAATTCCAACAGTTCGGGCCAGTAGCTTCCCGTTCGGTCCGCAGATGAGACGGTACTTGCTCCGGTAACGCTTACCGCCTTTTGACGGAGCGTACAGGTCCTCCGGCAGGAAGTGAAAGGCCGACCAGATTCTGGTGGTGTCCTGCAAGCTCAACGCATCCGGCCTCATCTCCATGAGTTCCAGCTGCAGCTGTGTCGTTGCAGCTGCAGATGGGCCTTTGATTTTCTGCAGCAGAGTTTTGGAACAATGGTCCACGAACTGGGCGCTGTAACAGATGTCCAGACTCTCTTCATGAGAGTAGCCGGCAAGATATGCCGCGCAGTAGGTCGCGTAGTAATGAAAATCCTTTTGCATTACGCCGCCCCCTTTCTGAGTCTGCGCACCATGATCGCCGCGATGACCAATTCCAACGCACAGAAAAATGAGGTCACATCCACAAAAATCGACACCGTCGATGCACCCGTGATCCCTGACAGCGTTTCTACCCCCTTGAGGAAGGCAATGACTCTTGCGACGATGCCGAAGAGCAGTACTGCACCAATCAACGCCGCCAGGACAACATAGACTGCCCTGCGCCTGCGAATACGCCTTCCTTCCTGTATCGCTGCGTGGCCGATGAAAAGCCGGAGCATCAGGCTAAGCAGCAAAAGCATCAGAATCATCGCAAGTACAAGATATGTACCAGTCTCCTTAGAGAACGGAACATCACCCCAGTCGATTTCTATGTCGCGCATGAGTGCAGCGTACACTTCGTCTATCGGCGTGATCACAAAAAACACAGCTGTCTTGATGATGTTCCATGAGCCAAACATAATGATCCCTGCGCCGCTGATGGCCAGGCTATGTTCATATCGCCTCAGTTTTTTCTGATCCGCACTTTGATCTATCCTTTGATCCATCCTTTGGTCCGTCTCTCTATTCGCCGAGGTTCGCCTCGATCATTTCCGTAGTCATGGTTCTCTGATAAACATCCGTCAGCACGCCGCCGAACGTATAATCGCCGGCATCCAGCGGCGCATCCTCTACAGTCAGCCTGTTCTGCTTCGATACACGGATTTTTTTGCCTTCCGGTGATGTTTTGATCAGGTTCCCCTCCGCGTCATAAGTGTCGAAGACGAACTGAATGCTATCACCTGACTTCAGCTTCAGCAACCCCTTTGTGTCCATATAGCTGCCGAGTTTTTCGCTTATTTCAGTATCATAACCTGTGACATGTCCCGCCGGCGGAGCCGCGTCGTCCTTCACAGGATCCCACTCTATATAGAGGGTAATGTCCCGTTTCCCATTCAGACGGGCTTTGACTTTTCCTGTATAGATGTCGCCATCCTCAGTCTCGCGGACCTGTTCCGCTTCATAGCAGACGACCTGTCCATCGATGTGCACCCAATTGTCATCCATGGTGATCATCGGATGCCCGGCCGCGTCCTCGCCGCCCACATAATCGGTCCCCAGGTACTGCATCTCCTCACCTGACGCATCAGATACGTTCTGGTACAGCATCGTCCGGCAATCCGCAATGATCTTCCAGAGTTTCTTCGGAAGCTGGATCTCGTATCCGTCCGCGGTCTCTTTCAGCGGGATATCGACCAGCGCCTGTGCGTCCTCATAATCTTCAAAGCCTTTCACATACCAATCTTCTTCGGTGTAGTCGGTGGATCCGAACACTTCTTCCCAAAATGAAGAATCACCGTCTGCATCCTCCTGCTCCGCGGCCTTCTTCTGCTGGGCCGCCATGATGCTGAAGATGTCATTGAACACACGCCGCTCCGTCTTCAGGGACATGTTCTTCAGCTGCTTGCTGGTATCGCCGTAAAACCCGATTGCCTTGTACGGGAAAGCAAAGGCCATCCCGTTGATGCCGGAAGCGGAGGCCTTGTTGCGGTAGAGCACGCAGCTGTGTATGGTATCGCTCAGGTTCTTTATCTCCTTGTCCGAACCTAAGGTATTGTTATAATCTGCCTTGCGCAGAGTCGTCAGGAAGTCCACCAGGTCGATCTGCATGTCATCTGAGAAATTGTAGGCGTTTGTTCCTGCTACTGCAAAATCCGCATAGGCGTCAGGATCTTCCTTGATGATCTTATCCGCGTGATCCAGAAAGTCACAGAATTCCTTATACGCGGGCTTGGCCAGCGTCGTATCGACGAGGGACAGAGTCGCGCCCGTATCCGGCTTGCCGTCCTCGTCCTTTACGATCGTGTTGAGCTGATCGTAGGTAGAGAGCAGGTCTTCCGCGAAGGCTTCCGTCGGCAGACCCGGATCCGCTGCCAGCTTGCCGAAAGCGGAAGTATAGAACCATCCATAGCCGCCTTCGACCTCTTCCGACGCCAGATAATAATCTGCATACGGTTCCATGGCCGATGCTATCTCAATATCCTGCATGAGGCAGGCGTCGAAACCGATCACGTCAAACTTCGTATCCGATGCCTTAATGGCGTTCAGGATCTCGTTCACCTGCAGACAGCCAAACGGGTTGTCCCCGTCTGTTTTACTGTTGATATCGTCCTGGCCGTAACCGCCGCATACGCCGCCGCCGTGATCCCACAGCACGAGCATATAACGATCCGCCGGATAGTTCTTCTTCGTCCATTTCAGGAAATCTTCCAGACTTTTTTCATCGGACATGCACATGTCATCCGACAGTTCTTTCACCTTTGTCAGATTCCCCTCTTTGATTTCATAGCGTCCATAGCTGGCTGCATCGATGCCGCCGGTGAACCAGCGGTTCGTGCCGCCTGCTTCCATGACGAAGGTCAGACCGTCGCCCTGCTTCGTCGCTTCGATCATCTGCGTGATGTTGGCTGACGCCAGTCCTGCCTTGTGTTCGAGATTGGATCCGATCACATAAGTCATGACGACGACATTCTTGTCAGCGGAATGATCCGGGAAGAAGTGCGCTCTGCTTGGTTTTATGTCAGCCACTGATGCGGCGGCCTTCCCCATCATGTCGTCCCGCGTCAGGAACTGGTCGTCCCCCTGCAGATCCTTGGTCTTGTCGTGGATCTCTGACAGATTCTGATCAACCAGAATTTCCGGCGGCAGTGTCCGGATCGTCAGGAACCCGATGCCGAGCACCAGGACGGTGATCTCCGCAAGGGAAATCAGCACCAGACCTGTCCTGCGCACAAAGCGCCCCGCCTTTGAGTGTTCCGGCACCGGCTTGAGTGCGATTCCCTGATACCGTGATCTGCCGAACGCCAGGACCAGCAGGAAAATCACGGGCACAAGAATCATCCCGATCGCGAAAATCTTGCCTTTGCCGAAGGCTTTGGCCATGCGCCAGTACAGCCGGATAACAAAGACGCCGTAAACGATGAATGCTGAGATGGCGTACACCCATCCCAGATTCTCATCAACACCCAGATACAGCGCCGCCACCATGAGCACGGCTGCGACTATAAACGGCCTGTAGAAACTCCGCATGCGCCGAAACAGCAGCTTACTGAATTGCCGTTCTGCCAGGAACGGGATCACGCAATCACGCTTCTTCAGGCCCATTTTATTCAGGAGGCAGAAATACGCGATGGAATGATAGATCCAGGAAACGATCAGTGCCACCGGGTCAATAAACAGATTAAGCAAAATCATGTTGGTCTCCTTCTATGTATTATTCTATAGTCTCTTTTTTCTCCGTCTTGGTATCCGACTTGCTCAGCACGACCATGGAAACTACTACGATGATCATGCCGATGATGCCGAACACAGTCGGTATTTCACGATAAACAAATAAACCAAACAGCAGTGCCGAGGTCGGCTCCGCCCCCGAGGCCAGGATCGACGCCACACTGGAATCCACATAGAGGAACGCGATGGCGTACAGCAGGTTCGGCAAAAGCGACGCGACCAGTGCGTGGGCCAGAAGGAACAGGATCCCCTTCCCCGGAGACACCGCAACGAAGTCCACGATCATCCCGAAATCTGTCATCGGGATCATGATGATCATGCCGATCAGCGTCGTGTAAAGCTGGATCGTAAGCGGATGAAGCTTTCGTACATCCGTTGCCTCCTTCAGTGTGATGGCGTAAGCCGCGTTGGTGATCGACGAAGCGACGCCCATGGCCAGTCCGAGCACGCTCCATTTCAGTTCGCCCGATTCGACGATCCCGCTGAGCAGAACGCATCCGATCAGCGCTCCGATCATACAAGCCACCCGCAGCAGCGTGATCTTCTCCCCATACAGCACCGATCCGAAAATGATCACGAACACCGGCGCTGTGCACAGCAGGATCGACGCCAGCGACATGCTCAGCGATGTGATGGAAATATTATAGCAGATATTCATCAAAACCAGCCCGTCGACTCCGATCACCGCCAGCAAAAGCAAGTCGCGTCTTTTGATGCGCAGCAGGTTCCGGTCATACACTACGGTAGCCAAAAGCAGCATCAGAAACATCACCCCGACCCTTGAAAAGGTGATCGTGATGTTGTCCAGCCCTGCATCATCGAGCGTACGGACGAATATGCCCGTACACCCCCAGCAGGTTCCTGCTATTAAAGGCAAAAGATACGCGAATCGGTTCATTTGTTACTTAATATCGTTATCTATCGTTATCTATCATTATCGTATTTCCGGAAAGCAATTCCTTGTACTTGCTGTCGCAAGTCATGAAGATCACCTGGTTCTCCTCTGCGAATTCCTGGATCATCCGGCATGCTGCTTCTGTCCGCTTCGGATCCATGTCGGTAAATGGATCGTCAAAGACGGCGATGCAACCGCCGTTTGGATACAGGTGTTTCAGCATCGCAAGCCTGAAGGCGAGGGAAATAGTATCCTTCGTTCCTTCCGAAAGGATGTCCTCACTCAAAAGCGATCTCCCGCTTGTAATGGAAGCCTTCAGGTCTTCCCGGACGGAATCCACCTGAACTGTTCCGTCGGTCAAAAGCGACAGATTGTGTTTGAAGTTCTCCTCGATATCGCCCATTGGGTCGCCTTTGTAGTTTTCTTTGACCTGCAGGAAAGTGTCGCGGATATGCACCCATCTGGCGTGTTCCCTTTTGATCCGCTCGAAAGCTTCCTCCGCGGCTGTGTACTCTTCGGAATATTCTTCGGATGATTTTTCCCCTAATCTCTGATACGCTTCCCGCAGATCCTCATTTGCTTCTTCAACTTGATTCTTGAGCCTTTTTATATTTGTTTTCAGTTCGCTTTCAAATGAATCTGCATCAGTGATATCCTCAAATTCTTTGGGGATCTCCATCGCGCCGGCTGCTTTTTCTTCTAAGCGCTGCAGCTCTCCGCGTTTCTGTTCCTCGAACGCAATGAGCTTATCGAGACTGCCGTACTTATCAATGTATCCCGAAATCTGTGTGGTTTTCGCTCCGATAAACTGATCAGCGTTGGATCCGCAGAGTGCTGTGATCTCGTCGCTGACTTCCTGCACTCCGGGCAACCCCTCCGGAATCGCACTGCCTTCCTGCTCGAGGCTCTCCCAGGCTTCTCCGTGGAGCAGCGTATCGATCTTCATATCGATTCTATCGATTGCCGCCGACTGCACGTCTGAACGATGCTTCAAGTCTTCCAGTTCGTCCACTGACGCAACCCCATATTTCGTATAGATGGCCTTCTGCCGCTGCGAGGCTGCATCGAGTTGTTTCCGGATATCTTCCACATCGACGCCTTCCGGCGCCAGATCGATTTCCGCGATTCCCGGAATCATGATCGTTACAGGCTCTGTAACGTGAACCTCACCTGCATCGATTTCAACCGGCTGTCCGCTCACCGAAGATGTTACCTGGATTTCGGTTTCCCCCAATTGCCTAATGCGCGCAATCAAATCCAGCCCTTTCAGTTTCGTTTGCAGCATCTGGATCTCCCGCGGCAGTTTTCTGAGCGCGTCCAGATCTGATTCATCGATTTGTCCAATGTCTGCCAGTTCCTGCGATAGTTTTTCTTTCTCTTCGACCTGTGCACTGACCGCAAGGTACTTCTGCTTCTTCGCCGCGAGATCGTACTGTTTCTTCAAATCCTCTGCTCTCGTCTTTTGTTTCTCCGCCTCCGGCCAGTGCGCGATGGCAGCCTGCATTTCGCCGGCTTCCCTTTTGGCTGTTTCCAGCAGTTTGCGGTTGCTGTTTCGTTCGTTGATCGCAGCGCGGATCTGCACGAAAGCCTCACGTTTTTCTTCTTCGGTCTGCAGTTCTTCCTTCCGTTCCGCAAGCGCCGCGTTGAACCTCTCAACATCTTTCTCCGCCAACTCAGCTTCCTTCTGCAGCGCCAGGATTTCCTCTTTCTTGTAGTACGCATGCAGAATTGTTCTTTCGCCAACCTTCCACTTGTTTTGGATACCTCTCTTACGGCCGCCTTCAGGAGCGTCCGCTCCGAAATCCCATCTGGCATCAAGATCACTAATCGTTTTATTCAGTTCTGCTTCCGCTTCACCCAGCTCGATTCCTCCGGTCTGCATCACGGCTCTGGCAATTGTTGCCGCGAGTTCATCGACATTTCCCGAAGACTTATCACTTAACAACCCCCGCAGCAGCGTCTGGTCGCGTTTCTGTGACGCAAAAACCATCTCGTCATAGACGCCTCTGCCGTACTGCAGGATTCCAGCCAGCACATCATTGATTTTCTCTTCATTCTGTATCACAGTCCCATTAGGCATAGTCAGTCTGCAGCGACTATCCTTCCCGGTCCATTCTTTTGCGAGTTTATACACGCCTTCCTCGGTTTCGAATCTAATCGTTCCGTCGATGATATCGCCGCTGACCGCACCGGTGGTCTTCGGAAAATACTGTCCGACAAAGGCTTTATCCCGACGCATATCTAAGGACGTGCTTTGAAAAAACAGATTGTATATCAAATCGACAAGGGAGCTTTTGCCTGACTCATTTTCTCCGATGATAATATTCAGTCCTTTATCCAAATCGATTTCGCGGTCAAGAAGGCCTGCGAACTGATCACAACTGACCCTTTTGATATCCATACTCTATCCCTCCCTTATTCCTGATGCCGTTTGATCAGGTCATATGCCATTTTCAGTTCTTGCG
>CAMOXP010000007.1 GCA_946629205.1 uncultured Bacillota bacterium | reverse complement strand
CGGTTCTGTGGCAGAAGTCGATGGACTTCGGATCGCCGCCGTGCTCGCCGCAGATTCCAAGGTGGATGTCAGGTCTTGTCTTCTTGCCGAGTTCGACAGCCATCTTGACCAGCTTGCCGATGCCGCCCTGGTCGAGGCTCTGGAACGGATCGTCCTCGAAGATTCCCTTTTCCCTGTATTCCTTGATGATGTTGCCTGTGTCGTCTCTGGAGAAGCCGAATCCCATCTGCGTCAGGTCGTTGGTTCCGAAGGAGAAGAATTCTGCTTCTTCTGCGATCTCATCTGCTGTCAGAGCAGCTCTCGGGATCTCGATCATGGTACCTACCAGATACGGGAATTCCACGCCTTCTCTCTCAAATACTCTGGAGATCGTATCGACGACTGTCTTCTTGACGTTGGTCAGCTCTGCCTTGCTTCCTACGAGCGGAACCATGATTTCAGGAACGATATCATAGCCCTTTTCTTTTCTTACTTCGATGGCGGCAGTAATGATAGCCTCTGCCTGCATCTCAGCGATTTCCGGATATGTAACAGCCAGTCTGCATCCTCTGTGTCCGAGCATCGGGTTGAACTCGTGGAGTTCTTCCGCCTTCTTGGCGACTTGCTCATATGGCTTACCGATGAAATCAGCAAGTTCATGCAGTTCTTCGTCAGTATGCGGAATGAACTCGTGGAGAGGCGGGTCAAGAAGTCTGATCGTAACAGGTCTTTCTTCCATTGCCTCATAGATTCCCTTGAAGTCGCCCTTCTGATATGGGAGCAGGAAGCTGAGCGCTTCTCTTCTCTCTTCTTCTGAATCAGCCAGGATCATTCTTCTGATTGCCGGGATTCTCTCTTCCTCGAAGAACATGTGCTCAGTTCTGCAGAGGCCGATGCCCTGTGCGCCGAACTCGACTGCCTGCTTCGCGTCTCTCGGGTTGTCGGCGTTTGTTCTTACCTTCAGTGTTCTGATGTCATCAGCCCAGTTCATGATCGTTCCGAAGTCGCCGGACAGTTCTGGCGGAACTGTCTTGACTTCACCCTTGAGGACGTCGCCTGTTGTTCCGTTCAGGGAGATGAAGTCGCCTTCTCCGAAGGTATACTCACCGATTCCCAGTGACTTAGCAGCTTCGTCGACCTTGATCTCGGAGCATCCGGATACGCAGCACTTACCCATGCCTCTGGCAACTACTGCAGCGTGGGATGTCATGCCGCCTCTTGCTGTCAGGATACCTTCAGCAGCAACCATGCCTGCCAGGTCTTCCGGTGATGTTTCCAGTCTGACGAGGATGACCTTCTTGCCTTCTGCTACAGCTGCCTCAGCGTCTGCTGCGTTGAAGTAGATCTGTCCGCAGGCTGCGCCCGGTGATGCCGGAAGTCCCTTTGTCAGCTTCTCTGCTGCCTCCAGCTCACCCGCATCAAACATCGGGTGGAGCAGCTGATCGATCTGACCGGGTTCGATTCTCATGATAGCTTCTTCCTTGGTGATGAGACCTTCGTCTACCATATCTACAGCGATCTTTACTGCGGAAGGAGCAGTTCTCTTGCCGTTTCTGGTCTGGAGCATGAAGAGCTTGCCTCTTTCAACAGTGAACTCCATGTCCTGCATGTCTTTGTAGTGGTTCTCAAGTACGTCAGCGATTCTTACGAAGTCACCGTATACTTCCGGGAACGCCTCTGCCATCTCAGCGATCGGCTGCGGTGTTCTGATGCCGGCTACAACGTCTTCGCCCTGGGCGTTGACCAGGAACTCACCGAAGATTGCCTTCTCGCCGTTTACCGGTGATCTTGTGAAGGCTACGCCTGTACCGGACGTGTCGCCCATGTTTCCGAATACCATGGACTGGACGTTTACAGCGGTTCCGATGTCATCAGGAATCTCGTTAAGCTGTCTGTAGAGGATCGCTCTTTCTGTGTTCCATGATCTGAATACAGCCTTGATCGCCTCCATCAGCTGTTCTTTTGGTTCCTGCGGGAAGTCTGAACCGATTTCCTCTTTGTACATTGCCTTGTATCCGGCGATGATTTCCTTCAGGTCGTCTGTATCGAGGTCAACGTCGAACATAACGCCCTTCTTGTCTTTCTGACCATCGAAGATCTCGTCGAACTTGCTCTTGCTGATGCCCATTACGACGTCACCGAACATCTGGATGAATCTTCTGTAGGAATCATATGCGAAACGAGGATTTCCTGTCAGCGCAGAAAGGCCTTCTACAGTCTCGTCATTCAATCCCAGATTCAGAATCGTGTCCATCATGCCCGGCATTGAGATCTTAGCTCCGGAACGAACAGATACGAGAAGAGGATTTGACGCGTCGCCGAATTTCTTCTCTGTCACTGCTTCCAGATCCGCCAGCTTGACATAGATATCATCAACGATGTCCTGACCAATAGTCTGGCCTTCCTGATAATATCTGGTGCAGGCTTCTGTTGTTACTGTGAAGCCAAACGGTACCGGCAGGCCGATCTTTGTCATCTCGGCCAGATTGGCACCCTTGCCGCCCAGCAGATCTCTCATGTCCTTTGAGCCTTCATTGAATGAATAAACAAACTTTTCCATCTTCTTTAACTCTCCTCATTTATTATTTTATTTTTAATGAATGACTTCTTAAAACTCGAGTCTCTCCTCGATGTACGCCCTGACCTCTCCGATCGGGATTCTCACTTGTTCCATGGTGTCTCGGTCTCTGATCGTTACGCATCCGTCCTCTGCTGTATCGAAATCCACACAAATGCAGAACGGCGTGCCGATCTCGTCCTCGCGGCGATATCTCTTGCCGATGGATCCTGCAGTGTCATAGTCGACCATGAAGTGCTTCTTAAGCTCGTGGTAAACCGGTTCTGCCACTTCGCCGAGTTTCTTGCTCAAAGGCAGTACTGCCGCCTTGAACGGCGCGAGCGCAGGATGCAGATGCAGGACCTTACGAACGTCCTCCTTGCCTTTGCTGTCCACCAGGACTTCTTCATCGTAAGCGTCGATCAGGAATGCCAGCAGCATTCTCTCGACACCGACGGAAGGCTCGATGCAGTAAGGCACAAACCTCTCGTTGGTCTCCGGATCCAGATACTGCATATCCTCTCCTGAATGAGTCTGATGAGCTGTCAGGTCAAAGTCTGTCCTGGACGCAACGCCCCACAGTTCGCCCCATCCGAACGGGAAGAGAAACTCGATATCTGTCGTCGCATTGCTGTAGTGGGACAGTTCTTCAGGATCGTGATCCCTCAGGCGCATGTGTTCTTCTTTGATGCCCAGATTCCTGAGGAATGCAGCGCAGTAGTCTTTCCAGTATGCGAACCAGTCAAGTTCTGTTCCGGGTTTGCAGAAAAATTCCAATTCCATCTGCTCAAATTCTCTGGTGCGGAAGATGAAGTTGCCAGGTGTGATCTCATTCCGGAAAGACTTGCCTACCTGAGCGATACCAAACGGAAGCTTTTTTCTCGCCGTTCTCTGCACATTCTTGAAGTTAACGAAAATGCCCTGCGCCGTCTCCGGTCTGAGGTAGATCTCGGATTTGGAATCCTCGGTAACGCCCTGGAATGTCTTGAACATCAAGTTGAACTGGCGGATGCCGGTGAAATCGGACTTGCCGCATTCCGGGCATTTGACGCCGTTCTCTGCAATAAACTGCTCCAGTTTTTCGTTGGACCACCCATCGACCTGCACATCCATTTGTCCCTGTGCGTGCAGATGATCTTCAATCAGCTTGTCTGCACGGAAACGAGCCTTGCATGCTTTGCAGTCGATGAGCGGATCGGCGAAACCGCCAACATGCCCTGATGCTACCCATGTTTCCGGGTTCATCAGAATCGCTGCGTCAAGGCCTACATTGTATTCAGATTCACGCACAAACTTCCTGCGCCAGGCGTCTTTGATATTGTTTTTGAGTTCTACTCCAAGGGGACCGTAATCCCATGTGTTGGCCAGCCCGCCGTAGATTTCAGAACCCGGGAAAATGAATCCTCTGTTCTTGGCGAGGGCTGTGATTTTTTCCATTGTTGCTACTGTTGAAACCTCTGCTGTCATTATTCTTCTTCGCCCTTCTCTGCTTCTTCAGCCTCGATTTCTGCTTCGATCTCCGCGTCAGCAGCCGCTTCTTCGACATCTGCCTCAGCTTCCTCGACTTCCTTGCTGACTCTCTCTTTGATATCATCCTTAAAGTCTTCTGCTCTGTCTTTCAGATCCTGCGCAGCATCCTTAGCCTTGTCATAGAGGTCGCTTTCCTTGGCCTTGTCATAAATGTCTTCTGCCTTGTCTTTCAGATCCTGCGCGGCGTCCTTGGCTTTGTCATAAATGTCGCTTTCCTTGGCCTTGTCATAGAAGTCTTTGCCTTTGCCCTTGAATGCTTCGAATTTATCGCTTCCGAACTCAGCAGCCTGTGATACCTTATCTGAAACAGCATCACTTACATCGATGATCGTTCCGTCTGTCTTTACGACTTCGATCGTGCACTTGAAACCAAAAGCAGCAACGATTGCGACAACAGAAGCCAGCGGCGCAATGCAGATGCCCAGGATTCCTGCGTTCAACGGAACATTGAGAACGGTATCTTCATCCTTCTTTACCTGGATCTTGGCAACATTGCCCTTCTTGACCAAGTTCTTAAGGCTCGTGAACAGCGCTTCGCCCTTCTCACCGAAAGCTCTCTTCTTATCCCCTGAATTTATAGTTTCTTCGATTGCGATGATTGCGTCTACGACACTGCCGTCCGCCTCCTCAAGCGCTTTCTTCGCTTCTGCGTATGTAACGCCTGTTCTGTCCTTTACAAGTTCGATTTTTTCGAGTGTGATTTCCATTGTGTTCCTCCCTCATTACATCATACTTTCAATACTTTCACTTTTAAGGTTCGAGATGTCCAGATGATATGCCGCATACTCTCTGATAATCCGCTGCAGCCTTTTGCCTGTAATCTCATTGAGCGCAATATTATCAAGCTTTTTCAGTGAATTATTGTTAAAATATTTTAATGCATTGATTATATCAAAACTTGCCGGGTAAATCAATGCACTGCGTACTGAATTCTCGCTCTCTTCTTTCATGATTTTGCTTCTGCAATTATCGCAAATCAGCCCGCCGTCCGCAACGCTGAACCACTCCCCGGGAGGTTCACCGCAGACAGCGCATCTGTCCAGGACAGGCGGGATCCCCAGCATCCTGAAAAGCCGCGTCTGATAGGCAAGCACCAATGTCCCGTATCCTTTCTTCCTGGATTCCAGCATGTCAAAGAAGTCCAAGAGCATATCGAACGCGGCAGGCATACGCGCCTCCGGGTGCAGTGCCTTCGCCGTAAACTCCAGCACATAGGATCCTCTGAAGAACTTATCCAGATCCTCGCTCAGCCCATAAAAACTCCGTATCACTTCCGCCCTGTCGATATTGTAATTGGCGCCGCTCATATGCACGCCGTATCTGCCGAAGGTGAAGGGCTGCAGGGCCAGAGTGCTTTTGCTTTTGCCCCGTTCGCTGATACTTGTGCCTGCGCTGATCACGCCGTACTCTCTCGTGAAGAGCAAGAGCATCCTCCTCCCGTATGAAGTTTTTGTCTCTCTCAGGACAATCCCCAGAGTATCAGTCTTCATTCGTTCCTATCAGTCCCTGTATCCGAAATTGGTCAGCGCGATATCGCTGTCGCGCCAGTTCTCCCTTACCTTGACCCAGGTCTCCAGGAACACCTTGGTCCCCAGCAGCGCCTCGATTTCCTGCCGGGCGCTCTTGCCGATGCCTTTCAGCTTACGCCCGCCTTTGCCTATGATCATCCCCTTGTGGGACTTTCTCTCGCAGTAAATGACCGCTCCGATCCTGGTGATATCCTCCGCTTCTTCGTAAGTCTCGATTTCCACGGCAACGCCATGCGGCACCTCGTCCTGCAGATAAAGGAGGATTTTCTCCCGGATGATCTCACTCACGATGAATCTGGCCGGATCCTCTGTCACGATGTCGTCCGGATAGTACATGGGACCTTCTTCCAAAAATCCCGCTGCCGCGCGGATAACTTCGTCTACATGGGTCCCGTCTTTGGCTGATGTTCCGAGGATCTCCGCGAACATCCCGGTCTCATCATACTCCCGGTAAATCTGCGCAAAGGCATCCGGTTCCATCTGATCGATCTTGTTGATCACGAGGATCTTCGGCGTATCTGTTTCCTCCAGCAGCTTCAGGATATATTTGTCTCCCGGGCCTTTGCTGAGCGCGTCATCCACGATGAAGATAATGGCGTCCACTTCGCTGAAGGTGGCAATGGCCGAATCGGTCATGTATTCTCCCAGCTTATTGCGCGGCTTGTGGATCCCCGGCGTATCGATAAAGACGATCTGCACATCGTCCTCGTCCTCTGCTTCTGCGTAGTGGGTATAGATGCCGCGGATCGTGTTTCTTGTGGTCTGCGGCTTCTCCGTCGTGATCGCGATCTTTTCTCCAAGCATCGCATTGAGCAGCGTCGATTTGCCTACGTTCGGTCTGCCTATGATTCCTACAAATCCTGATTTCACTTTACTCTGTCTCCTTCAAGTCTGATGCTGCGGTATCTCTGCCGATGCCGAGTTCTTCCATGATTTCTTCTTCCCGCGCCCGCATGACGCGCTTGTCTTCTTCTGTCTCGTGGTCGTATCCGAGCAGATGGAGCACGCTGTGAGTGAACAGATAAACTGTCTCGCGTTCTGTGGAGTGGCCGAACTCCTCCGCCTGTTCCTTGATCTTATCCATGCAGATGACCACATCGCCGAGGGGGACTTCCTGACCTTCCTCTCCATTCTGCAGCGCACATGCCGCTTCCAGTTCCTCGATGCTCCCGAACATAGGAAATGACAGCACATCGGTCGGTCTGTCGACCCCGCGGTATTCCCTGTTCAGCGTGTGGATCTCATCCAGAGAAACAAAGGAAAGGCTGATTTCCACATCCAGCTTTGTGCATGCGGAAGCCGCCCTCCTGAGCAATTCCATCGTCTGTTCGTCCAGTATCCCTTCTTCGTTTACGATTATTTCCATTCAGTTTCCTCTAAGACTCCTCTTCCGAGACTTCTCTTTTAAGTCTCCTCTTACTGCCTGCAATACTTAGTCATCCTCATCCTTAGGCGGATGTGCTCTATAATATTGATCGTATGCGCTGATGACCTTTTTGACCAGCTGGTGTCTCACGACGTCGACCTCCTTGAGATAACAGAAGCCGATGTCATCCACGTCCTTTAAGACTTTGCGCGCTTCAATAAGTCCTGATTTCTTGCCGCGGGGCAGGTCGATCTGCGTAATATCTCCGGTGACCACCACCTTGGAGCCGAATCCCATCCTGGTCAGAAACATCTTCATCTGTTCCGGCGTAGTGTTCTGCGCTTCGTCCAGAATGATGAAGGAATTGTCCAGCGTCCTTCCTCGCATGTACGCCAGCGGAACGACCTCGATGATTTCCTTTTCCTTCAGTCTGAGGGCGCTCTCCCTGCCCAGCACATCGTAAAGCGCATCATAAAGCGGTCTGAGATACGGGTCTACCTTTTCCTGCAGGTCTCCGGGCAGAAAACCCAGTCTTTCCCCTGCTTCGACTGCCGGTCTGGCCAGAATGATCTTCTGGACGTCCTTGTTTTTGAATGCCTGAACCGCCATAGCGACAGCAATATAGGTTTTGCCTGTTCCCGCAGGTCCGATGCCGAACACGATATCCTTGTTTCGTATGGTTTTGACGTAATCCCTCTGTCCTATCGTCTTCGGCCGGAGCGGCTTGCCGTCATGGGTGAAGCAAATGATCTCTTTGTCCAGCTTGCCGCCCTGAGTCTGCATGTTGTATGAGATCCCGTTTTCCGTCAGATCCGTGATATACCCTACCTTCTGCTGATCCAATACTTCTCCCTTTCTGATCGTTTCGATCATTTCCTTCAATATTGCAGCCGCGTGCTGCACGCCGTCAGTCTCACCGGTTCCCCCTGCGCCTTTGATAAGCAGGCCGTCACCGCGCTGAATGGTGATCACTCCGAATCTGTCTTCAATGCTTCGGAGATTCTGATCCATCCCACCAAAAAGCTCCCGCCTGTCGACACTGTCGTCCAGGGGGATCATGATTGTTTTCTCATTGTTCCGACTTCTATCCATAGTCCTATTATACGGAACCCGACGGGTAATTTCCACTAAATATTGTGTTTTGTAATAATCTGTTCCGCTGCTTTGATGCCGTCCACCGCCGCCGACATGATGCCGCCTGCATATCCCGGTCCTTCGCCTGCCGGTATGACCCCGCGGAATCCCGCGGCCTGCATCCTTTCGTCCCGCAGCACGCGCACCGGTGAGGAACTTCTCGATTCCACTGCCGTCAGGCGAGCGTCCTCCCGGTCAAAGCCTTTGATTCTCCTGCCGAACACGGGCATCGCTTCCAATATGGCTTCCGATGCAAAAGCAGGAATGCTGTTTCTGACAGGATCTGTCTGTCCGTTTTCAGCGCATGAACGGAATCGGCCGTACGTAGACCGCGCCATGCCGCCTGCAGTCCTGTTCTCCCAGGCAAGCCTCTCATATTTCTTCTGGAATTCAATACCCGCCAGGGGATGGTCGTTTTGAAAATCTGCCGTGCGCACGTCTACCAGCAGACCGCTGTTGGCGTATTCGCTGTCCCGTCTGCTTTCGCTCATGCCGTTGGTGACCGATGTCCCCGGTTCCGTGGACGCATTGATGACCTGCCCGCCCGGGCACATGCAGAACGTGTAGACACCGCGGCCGAGGGAGGCTTCTGCGTCTGTGCTTGTGCACCGGTAACTCAGCTTATAATCCGCCGGTCCGAGGATCTCCGCCAGAGACGCGTCTCCGTACTGGCTCTCGTTGATCATTTTCTGCGGATGTTCGATCCGCACGCCGATGGAGAACGGTTTCTGTTCCATCGGAAACCCTTGCTCGTACATCATCCGGAACGTGTCGCGGGCGCTGTGGCCGATAGCCAGAACAACGCAGTCTGTTTCGATTGTCTCCTCGCCGGACGGCGAGATCACCCGGAGCCCTGTAAGTTGTCTTCTGGCGTTTCCTAGCTCTTCCGAAGCGCAGTCCGCAAACTCCATTCCTGTAAGGCGTGTGCTGAAGCGCACCTCTCCGCCGAGTTCTTCGATCTTATGCCTGATCGCCGGAACGATCTGCCGCAGCTGATCCGTTCCGATGTGCGGCTTTTGCTTGTACAATATTTCCGGACTCGCGCCTGCTTCCGCGAATTCCTCCAGTACCTTTCGGATGCGGATATCCTTGATGCCGGTGGTCAGCTTCCCATCGGAAAATGTTCCTGCGCCGCCTTCTCCGAACTGGACATTCGATTCCGGATCAGGCTCCGCTTCTCCGTCTGTCTTCGCAGCATCCCAGAAGCGTTCAACGTCAGCCACGCGCTCCTCCACACACTTGCCGCGTTCGATCACGATAGGCCTGCATCCGGCCTCTGCCAGTATCAGCGCAGCGAAGATCCCGCATGGTCCGAAACCGACGATGACAGGCCGTTTGCCTTCGGACCGTGCCGCAGACTCATCCTCCGGGATCGGCACTGTGTAGCGTTCGCGCCTTGCTTCATCAAGTGGAAGATTCTCTTTGCAATCAAAGTCAACCGTGTAGACAAGTTTCACGTCAGGCTTTCTGCGCGCGTCGATCGATTCACGGATGATCTCGAGATTGCTGATCTGCACACTGCCGCGACGGAATCTGCGGCGGAGTTCTTTTCGCACAGCCTGCTCCAGCAGCGCCTTTAGTGTATGTGCTTTATCCTGCGATTTCCCGGCCACCGCTCTCGGATCTATCTTCAGTTGTCCCAGTCTGTATCTCACAGTTCGATATCCTCAATGTCTCAGCCCAGTTTGCCGGCAATCGCACGGGCTGCCTTGATACCTGTTTCCCATGCGTTCTGCAGGTTGAATCCGCCGCAGGGTCCCTGGGCGTCAATGATCTCTCCGGCGAAGTACAGGCCCGGCACCTGCCGTGACTCCATGGTGTCCATATCGATTTCATCCAGTGCGACGCCGCCGAAGGTCGCCTGTGCGTCCCGCCAGCCTTTGATCCCGGTGATGGCAAGCTGCCAGTGCTTGATGCCGGAAGCTCCTGCTTCGGCGTTCCATGTTCCGGCGTTTTCCAATGCTGCGGCGAGTTTCTCCGTCAGTATCCCGAACGCGCTCTGCCGCGCGGACAGCTGTTCCTCGGTGAAGTCCGGCGCCAGATCGACCGTTATGGTATAACGTTTCAATGCGTCCGTAAAGTTCTCGCGCTTATCGGCTTTGATATGCGGCGTCAGGTTGAATATGCAGATCCCGGAAACGCCGTCTTCCGTGAACTGGATCTCGCCTGTGTCCCTGACGATAGGCTTACCGTCTTTGTTCAGAATGACTGTGCCCTTCGCACGCACGCCCTTCAGAGACGCAAAGTCAACGTCCTCTGCCCGGCATTCGATCCCGGTCAGGATCGGAAACACCCGTGTCACTGTGTGTCCCAAAGTCCTGGCAATGGTGTAGCCGTCGCCGGTCGTCCCGTACTGGGGCCCGGCTTTGCCGCCCATTGCGAGCAGGACCCGGTTGGCGAAGATCATTTCCATTGTTGAGGACGCTTCTGATTGGCCGGCTTTTGCATCGGCCTGCTGCATTCCGGTGATCATGAAACAGCCCTCGCTGCCGTCATCCGGCTTGATGCGTGAAACGACCTTGACCGTGAATCCGCACTTCACGTCGACAGTGTGCTCGTCAGAGTTCCCTTTCACAGCATCGACCAGCGCTTTGGTCACATCCGACGCCTTGTTCGTATAGGGATAGTAACGGCCTTCGCTGTCCTCCCATGTCTCAATGCCGAGACCGCGGAAAAAATCAAGGGTCATGTCCTTTTCGGGGCACGCCTTGTTGGTCAGGTTGCACCTGCCGCCGCCGGTCGCGTTGATCTTGCGTCCAAGCATGCCGTTCTTCTCAAGTATGCACACACTGCCGTGTCCTGTTTCTTTAATAAAAGAAGCAGCTGCAGCCAGTCCGGCTGCGCCGCCTCCTACTATGACAAAGTCGTACGTCATCATCTTAATACAACTACTCCTTCTTCAGTTCCTGCACTGCCTTCTCGACCTCTTCTTTGGTGAGACCGAAATTGCCCTCGCCGAACGCCATGGTCATTTCTTTTTTCTGTTCGAATTCCTTCTGCGCCTGGATCCTTTCGGCAACAGCCTCATCGCTTTCGTTCTCATCGTCGCCGATTTTCACAGGAGTATGGGACGGAGCAAATACCACTGCGTCCTCCTTGACCTGATGCGGCATGTTGATGCCGAGCTCAATGGAATTCGCGCCCTGTACAATAAGGAAAATTCCCAGAAGCACGATAACAGACACATATGTCACCAGCGGATTGATGAACCCGAACAATCCTACCGCGATCGTTCCCAATCCTGAAATGAACGCCGCCTTAAAGTTTTTCATCTTTTTCTGGCGGTTGATTCTCGTAGACGCCTCAAATCTGAGCAGACCTGAAACCAGGACCCACATGCCGAAGATCATAGGGATCGCGATATCGACAGTAAGCTGATTGCACAGAATCAGGATGCCCAAAAGTAAAGTCAGGATCGCGTCGATCAGGATCCATCCGTTGTTGTCGCCGATTCCGAAATTACCTCTGGAAAGCACGAAACCGACTGCGTGGATCAGTCCGTTGATGACCATGACCGCGCCGATCAGGAACGCCATCGTCATGAACGTCTGTCCCGGATTTATAAAACAGAAAGCTCCGGTGGCAATCATAAGAATGCCGCCGGCTATCGTAAGAACTCGCATTCAAAACTCCTCTATTTACCAAATATCATCAAACTCTTCATTGTCAAAGCCCTCCTTGTGATCCTTATGATCCTGAAGCACCTTATCAGGCAAAAGCTCCGTGAACAGGTAAAAAGCTCCGAACACAACAAAGAGCACTCTCAAAAAGCTGTTTAATTTTTTGATCATTTCCGTCCATTCTCCTTATCGGGTACGTTAGGGAAAATGTACAATAACTAAAGTCTTTGTAATTTTACCACAATTATCTGCCTTTGCCCAGCACATTGGCCAAATCGTACAGATCTCTGTTGAATTCACCTTTGACTTCGAGCGCCTCCTGCAGGTCCATTGCGACAACCTTACCGTTGAAAACGCCTACGGCCTTGCTGTCTTCGTCATCATACAGAAGATCGACTGCTTTCGCTGCGGTCATTGTCGCTATAAGCCTGTCTTTTTCGGTCGGACTGCCGCCCCTCTGAATGTATCCCGGAACGACTGTGCGCGCTTCCCGGCCGGTCATTTCTTCCAGCGTTTTGGCAAGCTCGGAAGAATCCATGTCGAAGCCTTCCGCCATGACGATCAGGCTGTGCCCCTTGCCTGTCGCCTGCCCTTCGAGAACTCTCCGGCAGATTTCGTTGATGTCACATTCCACCTCCGGTACCAGGATCACATCCGCACCGCCGGCAATACCGGAATGGAGGGCCAGGTCTCCGCAATGTCTGCCCATAACTTCGATGATCGTTGACCGCTCATGGGATGAAGATGTGTCTCTGATGTTCGTGATCAGTCCGAGGATCGTATTCACAGCCGTATCGAAACCGATCGTATAATCTGTATATCCAAGATCGTTGTCGATAGTGCCCGGAACACCCATCACTTTGATGCCCCTCTTCGCCAGCTCCACGCCGCCGCGGAAAGAACCGTCACCGCCGATGATGACCACACCCTCTATGCCAAATGCATCCAGAATACGTGCGGCGTGATCGACCCAGTTTGCTTCGTGGAATCTGGGGCTGCGGGCCGTCCTGAGGATCGTTCCTCCCCTCTGCAGGATATCTCCTACAGAATGCCATTCCATCTTCGTGATCTCACCGTCAAGGAGACCTTCATAACCTCTCTTGATGCCGTATACTTCCATATCTTTGTCAATGCCGCATCTGACTGCGGCTCTGACTGCTGCATTCATTCCCGGCGCGTCTCCGCCGCTTGTAAGTACACCAATTTTTTTCATGATTTATAATTTCCCTTTCCTACGATTTCTTCTATTTCTCTCGCAAAAGCATCACACGGCGTTACCCACAATCTGTCGCCGGTTCTCCGGCTTCCGCCCTGCGGGTAGTAAATGATCGCCTGATACCTTCCCGGATATTTCTTCATAACGCGGCTCACAGCATCCAGAATCCGCTCGTTCTGCGCGTCGATATTGTGGATCCCGTCGCCCTCAGGCAAGCGGATCTTGACGAGTCCATCCGGCTGCGCCTGCGGATGCGCTGGCTGCTGTGCCGCCGGATGAGATGGCTGCTGTTGAGGCAGTGAATCTCCGACCTGATGAGGAACGTTCACCTGCTGCGGCGCCTGCTGCGCAGCGTCCCTTATATCGATGATGCCGTCCGCCAAAAGCTTTGGCATCTCACCTTCCTTGAAATTGATCTTGCCGCTGACGGCGACGATCTTATCTTCTTCGATCAGCGAGCTGCAGAGTTCATAGACATTGGGGAACACAACGACCTCGACAGCACCGAGCATGTCCTCCATATCCACGAAAGCCATCATCTTGCCGTTTCTGGTGATCAGTGTCTTCTTGCCGGTGATGATCCCTGCCATCACGGCTTTCATCCCGTCCGTGATGCTCCCGGTATAGCCTTCCTCCTCATTGGCCAGCACCTCAGCCAGATCACCGCTCGTAACGGTTACGCTCCGCTCGATCACATCTGCGTACTCATCTAGCGGATGGGCCGTCAGATAGACGCCTAAGACTTCCTTTTCCTGTGCCAGCAGTTCATCCGGCGGGAAATTCTTTACGTCCGGCAGCCTTTTGCTCACAGATTTATCCAGCGTGTCAGCATTCGTCTGGAACAGAGTCAGCTGCCCGTCGATGTTGTTCTTCGCCGCGCGCTGCGCTGCGTCGATCAGAGATTCATAGATCCCGAAATGAGCAGCCCTGTTTGGGCTCAGGCAGTCCAATGCGCCCGATTTGATCAGACTTTCAACTGCCTTCTTGTTGATGCGGTGGATGTCCAGATTCTCGATGAACCGGAAGATATCGTTCGGCTTCCCCTTCTGCTCCCGTGCTTCGATGATGGCTTCTGACGGGCCCTCGCCCATGTTCTTGATTCCAAGAAGCCCGAAGCGGATGCTCCCATGCTCCCGCTTCGTATCCGACGGATCATAGACCACCGTGAACTTTTTGCCGCTTTCATTGATATCAGGCGGCAGAACATCGATGCCCATGTCCTTGCAGTTTCTGATATACAAAGACATGGATTTGGTGTCACCCATGACCGATGTCATCAGGGCCGCCATGAATTCCACAGGATAGTGGGTCTTCAGATAAGCAGTCTCATACGCCAGCACGGCGTAAGCCGCCGCATGGGATTTGTTGAACGCGTACTCCGCGAAGGAGATCATCTGATTGAAGATCTCTTCTGCTGCCTGCCGCGGAACGCCGTTCCGCACGCAGCCTGCGATCTCGATGTTTCCGGCATCGTCGGTCTTGCCGTTGATGAAATACTCCTTCTCCTGGAGCATGACGTCCATCTTCTTCTTGGACATGGCGCGCCGCACCAGGTCAGACCGTCCGTAGGAATAGCCTCCCAGATCCCGCACGATCTGCATGACCTGTTCCTGGTAGACCATGCATCCGTAGGTGACGCCAAGAATCGGCTGCAGGGACTCGTGCACATACTGCACATGTCCCGGATTCTTCTTGTTGTCGATATATGTCGGAATCGAAGCCATTGGGCCAGGCCGGTACAGAGCGATGCCCGCCACGATATCCTCGAAGCAGTCCGGCTTCAGATTTTTCATAAAGGATGTCATCCCGCCGCTTTCCAGCTGGAAGATGCCCTGAGTGTTGCCCTTTGAAATGGTCTCATACACTGCCGGATCATCGTATTCCATGGACGCGAAGTCGATATCGACGCCGTGGTTTTCTTTGATCATCTCCAGAGCGTCCCGGATGATCGTCAGATTCCGCAGCCCCAGGAAATCCATTTTCAGAAGTCCCAGTTCTTCTATGGTGGTCATGTTGAACTGGGTCGAAAGGCCTTTGTCCGTCCGGTACAGCGGCACATACTCATCCAGCGGCAGTCTGGAGATCACTACGCCCGCGGCGTGGGTGGAAGCGTGACGCGGCATGCCTTCAATGGCCCTTGCCATATCCACCACCTGATGGGTCGTCTCATCCTCGTCGTACATCTTCTTGAAATCCGGGCTGGTCTGCAGCGCTTTATCGATCGTCATCTTCAAAGCGAACGGGATTGCTTTTGCAATGGCGTCCGTATCCTGATAGCTGACATTGAGCACGCGGCCGACATCCCGAACTGCCTGTTTGGCCTTCATCGTACCGAAGGTGATGATCTGGGACACGTTGTCTTTGCCGTATTTCTCCGTGACGTAGTCGATGACCTCACCGCGCCGTTCATAGCAGAAGTCAATGTCGATATCCGGCATGCTGACGCGCTCCGGATTCAGGAACCGTTCGAAAATCAGCCCGTACTTGAGCGGATCCACATCAGTGATCCGCAGCGTGTATGCTACGATGGAACCTGCCGCCGAACCTCTGCCCGGACCGACCACGATGCCTTTGCTTTTGGCGTAGTTGATGAAATCCCAGACGATCAGGAAGTACTCCACGTACCCCATGTTCTCGATGGTCTCCAGTTCGTAGTCCAGGCGTTCCTGATGGGTCTGCCAGTCCTGGGGATAACGCTCCTCCAGTCCCTTCTGGCAAAGCATGCGCAGGTAAGTCTTATTATCTAAACCGTCCGGTGCCGTGAATTCCGGCAGATGCAGCTCGCCGAATGTGAACTCCACATTGCAGCGTTCTGCGATCTTCGCTGTATTGTCGATAGCCTCCGGTGTATTGGAAAAGATCTTGCGCATTTCCTCCTCGGACTTCAGATAGAACTGGTCGTTGGCGAAACGCATTCTGTTTTCTTCGTCTATAGTCGTAGCCGTCTGGATGCACATGAGCACATCCTGCGCCTGCGCGTCCTCCCGGTTCACGTAATGGACGTCGTTGGTGGCGATGAACGGGATGCCCGTCTCCTCATGGAGCCGTTTCATATCAGGCAAAATCCTCGCTTCCTCTTCGAGTCCCTGATCCTGCAGTTCCAGGAAATAGTTCCCCTCGCCGAAAATTTCCAGCATTTCCAGCGCTTCTTCCTTGGCACTTGCATAATCTCCGTTGAGCAGATTCCGCTGTACTGCTCCGGCAAGACATGCGGATGTGGCTATAATGCCCTCACTGTACTGACGCAATACTTCCCTATCGATCCTCGGTTTATAGTAGAATCCGTTCCGGAAACCTTCGGAAACGATTTTCATGAGATTTTTGTATCCGGCGTTGTTCTCAGCAAGCAGGATCAGATGGCTCATGACTTTGTCCTTTTCGGGATCCTTGTCGAATCTGGTCCTGGCCGCGGCGTAGACCTCGCAGCCGATGATCGGCTTGATTCCTTCCGCCTTGCATGCGCGGTAAAATTCGATCACGCCAAACATGACCCCGTGGTCCGTGATGGCCAGGGAGTCCATGCCGAGTTCCTTTGCCCGGGCAACCAGTGTATTGATCCTGGACGCGCCGTCGAGCAGGCTGTATTCAGTGTGTACATGCAAATGAGTAAAAGCCATGGGGAGATTTAGATCACCGAAGGTGATCGCAATTAAAACTACCTCCTTTTGTCAATGTGGTTTTTCATTATACCACATTTTCACTTTATTTTTCCCTCGGATTGAAATATACTGTATTTATTGCAAATCAGCATGCAACCTGTTGTTGCATCATCAGATATATCACCGTATACTTTTGGGATAGATACGTAATAGATACGTAATTGATACGTAATTGATAATGGTTAGAAAGTTTTTTTGAGATAGATGATTATGAAAAGAGTATTGATTATTATCGTTGCTGCTCTGGTATTCCTTGTTGCAGCAGCCAGCGTCGCTACAGCAGCATACACACGTTCTGAAGACAGCTCAGCTGACAGACTGCCGGACAACATTTCGGTCAACGGAGTGGATGTCTCCGGCATGAGTTACGAAGAGGCAGCCAAAGTTCTTACAGAGGCGCAGAACGCGAAACACCTGCAGGTCGTAGGTAAACTTGGCGAGACGCTTGAGGACTATACGGATTTTGACTGCACCTATGATATTGAAGATCAACTGAAGAATCTTAAAAAGGATCATCGGATCGCGTCGGCTCTCGGACACTACCTACACATTCCTATCAATATGCAGATTGCCATGAATATCAAAGACTGCGGCGATGACTTTGCTGACCGTGTGAAGAATTCCAAGTTCCTTGACCATGGCACGATCGTAGAAACACAAGACGCCTATGTCGATATGGACGATCCGACCTTCCCGATCATTCCTGAAGTCTACGGAAACAAAACCGACGAAGACGCCTATCTGGCTGATATTCTCCATGCGATCACCATGAACATGTCGCGATTCGAATTCGATGAAAACGCCTACAGGTCCATGCCTAAGGTCAAGAGCGATGATCCTCAGCTTCTCAAGTTCCAAAAATTCTGCCGGGATTACCTGAACCAGAAAATCACCTATGAACTGGGCAAGGATACCTTCACCCTCTCGGTGAAAGAACTCTATGGGCTCATGAAAGACGACCTGTCCGGCGAAGCCGATAAGGACAAGGTCAAAGATTTTGTAAAGGAACTGAAAAAAGAATATGACATCGTTGGCGGCGAGCACAAATTCACTTCCCTTACCGGAAAGACATTCACTGTCAACGGCGGCAGCTACGGATGGATCATCGATGAAGAAGCTGAAGCGAAAAAGCTTAAGAAAAATATCAATTCCCACGAAGACGTGAGCCGCCCGCCGGTCTTCTCCCAGGAAGGAAACGGCGAATACTCCAAGACTCTCGATCTTGGAAACACCTACATCGACGTAGACCTGTCGAAACAGCACGTCGTCTACTTCGAAAAAGGCAAAAAGAAATTTGAAAGCGACTGCGTGTCCGGCTGCGTAGCAGCAGGCCACAGTACGCCGACCGGCATCTTCTCCATCAACAACAAAGCACGGAACATCAAGCTTGTCGGCGGCGGCCCGAAGAAGAGCAAGACCCACTACGAAAGCTTCGTCAGCTACTGGATGTGTTTCCTCGGTAATGGATACGGACTCCACGACGCCACCTGGAGATCCAACTTCGGCGGAGACATCTACAAATACAGCGGCAGCCACGGCTGCGTCAACCTCCCGCCAGCCAAAGCCGGTGAACTCTACGACCTCATCAGCGTCGGAACCATCGTCATCGTCCACAACTAAAAATGTGTCAAAGGGACGGTTCTTTTGACACATTCGGCGGAAACGAAAGACGCATGGATATTCGGGCGA
>CAMOXP010000006.1 GCA_946629205.1 uncultured Bacillota bacterium | reverse complement strand
GGCGTTCTCTGCCTTGCTGCATGGGGCGAATGCCGGTGTGCACCTCTGCAAATCCACATTTGCAAAACATCGTCACACAGAAAGAATCTTTCTGTCAGATCTTGCAGGGTGTTATAATTTGCTTGCAGGAACAAGCCACAGGAGGAAATCAAATGATCGGCAGCAATAACAACAGCAACAACAACAACAACAGCAACAACGCCAATAGCGCCAACTGCAAAAGCAGAAGCTACGTTCAGGTATACACTGGCAACGGAAAAGGCAAAACCACCGCAGCTCTCGGCATCACGATGCGTGCGTCGGGCGCGGGCAAGAAGATCGCATTCATCCAGTTCATGAAGGCGCTTGGCTACAGCGAGCAGAAGATTCTGCCCACCCTGCCGGGCGTCACATGGAAGACCCTGGGCAAGCCCTTCTTCATTGCGAAAAAAGGAAGTATCTCGGACGAAGACTTGGCGAAATACGGCGGCGGCTGTGTGGTCTTCGAAGAAGGTCATCCGCCGGAAGAATATATGAAGATGATCCGTGACGGCTTCGAGGAAGCAAGCGCGATGGTCCTGTCCGGCGACTACGATATGGTCGTGCTGGACGAGATCAACTGCGCCATGTTCTTCGGTCTGCTCAGCATCGATGATGTTCTTGACCTCATCAGAAACAAACCAGCCCACACAGAACTGATCCTAACCGGCCGGTGCGCGCCGGATGAAATCATCGCGGCAGCTGATCTGGTCACGGAAATGCGTGAGATCAAACACTACTATACAAAAGGCGTCGAAGCACGCCGGGGCATTGAGAACTGAGGTGTCCGGCGCGCACAAAAATGTGTCAAAAGAACCGTCCCTTTGACACATTATGACTTGCGGCGCTGCAGGGACATGAAGATGCCCAGGATGCAGAGGGCTGTAAAGATGAAGAAGCAGATGTGCATGGTTTGCATCAGTTCCGCCTGCGGGACGTCATACAGGGATATGTTTCCGAGAGTCGCGCTGACGACGATGGTGATGACTGCCATGCTCATTGTCTGGCCTGTCGTGCGCATGGTCGAAACGATGGAATTCGCAACGGCGAATTTGCTTGGCGGAACGCATCCCATGATCACATTGGTGTTTGGGGATGAAAACAGCGCCGTCCCGACACCAGCGGCGCCCAGCGCAGCGCAGACTGCCCACAGCGGCGTGCTGACCTGCGCGAAGCCAAAGAACAGCAGTGTGAGCGAGCACACGCCCATGCCGCAGGAGGCCAGCTTATACGCAGGGATTTGATCTGACATTTTTCCGGTCTTCGGCGTAAGCACAGCCATGACAATGGGCTGCGCGATCATAATAAAGCCGGCCGTCCGTGATGTCAGCCCCTGCCCGACCTGCAGATAGATGGAAATCAGATACCCCAACGCGAAGGTTGCGCTGTAGTTTAAGAGCGCTGTGATATTCGAAAATGTAAACACCCTGTCCTCAGCAAATATACGCACATCGATGACGGGGTTTTTTGATTTCAGTTCTATGAGGACAAACAAAACGCCTAGCAAGAGCCCGCACACCAGAAAGGCCCATCCGAACCGGGTGCTGTTGAGCGAAGTGAATCCGTAGATAATGCAGGCAATCATCATCATGTACACGATGTTTCCGCCCAGGTCAAAACCCGGACCTGCCTTTTCCTGTTTGTCTTCATGCAGTGTGAGCGCCAATCCGAGGAAAACAAACGCCACGACCGCGCCGAAAATAAAGATGGATTTCCAGCCGAACGTGTTGTTGAGAAATCCGCCCAGCGCCGGGCCTATCGCCAGTCCGACGTATGCCCCTGAAGTGCAGATGCCGATTGCTTTTCCCCGTTCTTTTCCCGGGAATGTGCTGATCGCGATCGGCATATTCGTTGCGAAGATCATCGCAGCGCCGACTCCCTGCACCGCGCGGACAAACAGAATGCATGCCGCGGACCAGGCCCAGATTCCAAGCAGTGAAAACACGCCAAAAATGCCCACGCCAAGGATGAGCGTGTTCCGCCTGCTTGTGTTGTCCGCAATCTTTCCGAAAGGAACGGCCATCGCGGCAACGGCAAGCATATACGCAGTCGTGATCCAACCGACACTTGCCGCGCCCATATGAAAATAATCTCCCATTGTCGGTATCGCCAGGTTCAGCGCGCTTCCCGAAAACGCCGTCGCAAACGCGGTTCCCGCCGCTACCACCAGGGATATGATCTGCTCTCTTGTCATACCCGTATTCTATACCATCTGGTATGCTTACCGCAATCACCGGTTTACTGCCTGTCCCAGAGTCTGACGGACCAGATCACGAACACTACTGACACAAATACGCCAAACCAATAGGACAGATGCGATGGAATAAGACCGCTTAAACCTGCCCTGACTGCGGACATAATAAACGGATTCAGAAACTGACCCATATACAGGGCGGCTGAGAGCAGCGGCATGACTGTTGAAACGGCCTTCTTCCCTGCTGTTTGGGATGCGGAGGAAATAATGAACGGAATACCGGCTCCATTCGCAAAACCCACAAAGGCCGAGCCAATCACGGCACCGATCCAGCCTCCGTTAAGAGCAAGCGCCAGGTACCCGATCAAAAACAGCAGCGGCGCGAAAAAGCAGGTGTTTCTCCCCACCGTCTTCTTGACGTGCACGAAGAGCAGTCCTCCGAAAAACGCAACCAGATCCATTAAGGCCATGATGACCGCAATGTATTTCGCCGGAATGATCCCGTCCGCTGTGACCTCGATCGCGAAGTTGGAGGGATACAGAAAGAATGCTGTCATCAGAATGAACATGGCGATGATAAACCGGTTGTATCGGATGAAGGGATGTCTTTTTCTCAGTTCTTCGGATTCCTCTGCGGCATTTCCCGCCCCCTTCCGTTTCGTATCGGAACGCGGCAGTTCTGTCGCCTGGCTGATCCTGTCGTTGGGCAGGAAGAGCGCGCAGAGGATGATGCCGACCAGTCCCAATAAGTACACCAGGAAACTGGCGCGCCAGCTGATCTGTGCCAGAAATCCCGCGAGCAACGTTGCCAGAACGCCGCCCATCTGGTTCATAGCCGATGAATAGCCCATCAGTTTATCCTGCTCCGACGGCGGATAGTAGAATGCCAGAAGACCCGTCGAAAGCGGCATAATGATCCCGACGCCAAGGCCTGTGACCGCGCGGAACGCGAGCACGACCCAAATGTTGTCCGCAAGCCCTGCCGCGCAGCCGCCAATGATGTACATTCCAAGTCCGATCATGACCAGCGTCTTCGAACGGAATCTTCTGCAAAGCCCCGGGAACAGAAAACTCATGATAAAAATAAACACAGCCGGGACGCTGATGACCAGCTGGATCAGCAGCTGGTCCGCACCGCGGAAATTGTCCTGAATAACGCCAAGCGCAGGGGCAACCGCCGCTCCTGCCATTACCGTAAGAAGTGATAAGGATAGAATACTAGTCTTTTTCATTGTGCCTCCATATCTGCCTCCGGGCAGGATACCGTTCCCGCCCGAAAAAACAGGGGCGTAAATCCATGTCCGGATTTACGCCCTTGGCTACTCAACATATTTCGTCCATTATATTAACATAATTAAGTATGTTTTGTAAGTATTTTCTGCATCCGCAAACGGCACCTGGCGCTGTCGGTGCCACTACAGCAGAGATTCTTCTGTCTCCGGATCAAAGAAGTGCATGGCCTGTGTCTGGAGGTTCAGTCTTAGATGTTTACCGGCACTCATGGCTTCGACATCCAGTCCCAGCGTCGGCGCGATGGCGATGATCTCCGTCTCCTGCTCACCGGATACATCTGTTCCGGCGGCTTTCAGATGCAGGTGCATTTCGCTGCCCATCATCTCCGCGACTTCGATGACCGCATCAATGCCGGTGCCGTCCTCGCTGATGATAACGTTGACGGGTCTGACGCCGACAACAACTTCACGCTCTCCGGAAACGCCCGCATTTGCCAATGCTCCTACGGTCTCATCCGCCAGCCGGAACTTCTCGCCGAGTATCTCTGCGACAAAGCCGCCGTCTTCCTGCTGCAACCTGCTGGCCGGAAAGAAGTTCATCTGCGGCACGCCGATGAATCCGGCCACAAAGAGATTCTTCGGGTGGGTAAAGACTTCCTGCGGGGTTCCGATCTGCTGGATGAAGCCGTCCTTCATAATCACAATTCGGTCGCCCAAGGTCATGGCCTCCACCTGGTCGTGGGTGACGTAGATGAAGGTTGTGTTGATTTTTTTCCTGAGCTTGATGATCTCCGCACGCATCTGGTTCCGCAGCTTCGCGTCCAAATTTGAAAGAGGCTCGTCCATGAGGAAGACCTTCGGGTTTCTGACGAAGGCACGACCCATGGCGACACGCTGCCGCTGCCCTCCGGAAAGTGCTTTTGGTTTTCTCTCCAGGAGCGGGGTGATGTCCAGGATCTCGGCCGCTTCACGCACGTGAGCGTCGATTTCTGCCTTGCTGTATTTCTGCATCTTGAGTGAGAACGCCATGTTCTCATAGACCGTCATATGCGGATACAATGCGTAGTTCTGGAAGACCATGGCGATGTCCCGGCTCTTCGGTGCTACATTGTTCATGTACTCACCGTCGATATATAGTTCTCCTTCGCTGATCTGCTCGAGTCCCGCGATCATCCGGAGCGTGGTGGATTTGCCGCAGCCGGACGGTCCGACCAGCACGACGAATTCCTTGTCGGCGATCTCCAGATTGAAGTCCTGGACAGCGATGACGCCTTTGTCCGTGATCTGCAGATTTGTTTTTTTCTGCTCTCCCTGATCGTCCTTTTTCTTCTTTTCGCTGTCGTCAATGGGATAGATTTTTTTGACGTTTTTCAGAACAACCTCTGCCATTATTCTGCCTCCTTGTTTTCATCATAGGTCTTAACAGCCGCTTCATCCGGCACGAAGGACGAACCTACGCCGTCGATCGTAGACCCAAAACCGTCAAGCGCCTGAGTGCAGTTATTGAGCACTTCCTGCTTTTGCATACTCTCGTCCGAAACAAGAGTATCTATATGATAAACGCCTGCATCCATCATGTCCTCCAGCGTGCTGTCGTCCAAGCACCAAACGTTCCTGCCGAAGTCATTGATCATGTCCTTCTGCCTGCAGTCTCCGTTGAATTCGATTGCGGAATCCCCTCCCACGAAGAGATTGTCATAGATCTTATTGCCTTTGCTTCTCTGTACGCCGATCTGGGTGCCGTTGTCGACAAATGTGTTGTTATAGAATTCGCAGTTCTCGGTGAAACCCAGATCCCTGTCATAGCCGCCGAAGCAAAGCCCGCACCAGCCGTGGCAGTCCGCAATGACATTGTCATGGACTTTGACGCCCGACACCTTGAACAATGGATTGTCATCCGGACTGTGTTCTGTAGCGACTTCGATGCCGATGTCACAGTTGTATACAAAGTTTTCGCAGATCTCGATGTCCTGTCCGCCGTCTACATAGATGCCGTCCGCGCAGAGATCATATTCCCCGTCTTCATAGTACGCCGGATTGCCGTCCGCGCTGATGTTGTACACCGTATTGCCGAAGCACTTGCCGTTTCTGGCCATGTCGACCTCAAACAGATCCGCGGGATCTTCTGCTTCCATGTGCTGCGCGGTACCCTCGAATCCGATCATATCGATGCCGATATTGTTGTTGTCGTGGATCGTGTTCCCGGAGATTTCAAATCCGTCGATGTTGCCGTTGAGAACAAGCGACTCGCTGTCTCCGCATTTGCATTCCGAAACCTCACATCCTGTCACCGTAAGATCCTGCACCGGAGCCATATCGTTTCCCGCATAGACGCAGATGCCGTGGGCACCCACCACGCCGCTGACACTGCAGTCTTTGATGGTGATGTTTTTCAGGGGCTCATCGCCCTGATCCGGAGTGCTCTCGTAAATGATGCCGTGGGTTCCGCCCTCGACGGTGAGGCCCTCGATCACGATGTCATGGACGTTGACCATGTGGATGCCGTAGCTTGGCGGCAGTTCATCCTCTTCGCCGCTCTGGAATTCACCGGGCGCGACTTTGATGACCGGCGCGGCGCCGTCGGCGGCCTTGATCACCGTCGGAGCATCCGGTGTGCCCGACATGGATGCATCGAGTTCCAGCGTCCCGTAGGTTCCGTCCTCAATAATCGTTTCTTCCCCGGCTGTTGCCTGTATCTGCATGCCTTCCTCCTCCGTGGCTTCTTCACTCCCGCTGCCGCATCCTGCAAAAGCAAAGCACATGGCTGCTGCCAGCAGTGTCGGCAGAATGATCTTTTTCATGGTTTATACCTCCTGTCCGCAGGCTCTCCAGTATTGGGACAACGTGTCACGCACCCTGTCCAGGATCAGCTGCTCCGGCTCTGCTTCCAGTTTGCCTTCCCGCACGTGGATAAACTGCTGCGGCATATACTGGCTGAGAAGCGGAAGCGGAATCCTGTTTCCGCTTAAGTTTGTAATCAGTTTCTCTATGGCAGCCTTCACTTCCGGTCTGTGCATGTAATATCTGCTCCGGTCGCTGTAGCTGTACTTCCTGAGGAGCGTGCTCTCCGGCTCCTCTGCTGTGTAGTGTCCCTGCCAGCTGGACGGATCTTCCAGCATCACCTGATCAAGCACTTCGACGAAACCGGATGGCGCATCGCACAGTTCGCGTTCCATCGCAGCCAAAGCGTAAAGCGCTTCCCGCGCCGCGAAGGTCAGAGCAGGTCCGACTTTGAGGATGGCAATGCCGTCCCCGACCATTTTTTTCAGGCTGCTCTCCCGCTGGTAATCCGTGGAGTGTCCTTCCAGGACGATCCCCGGAATCTCCGCCGCTTCTTCCGTCAGCTGCGTCGCTTCTTCCGGCACATATTCGTGCACGTTGTCGTTGCCGAATTCCACGCCTGGCTGCACGACTGCGGCAATGATCCTGCTCCAGGGGCTCACCGCGCCGTCTGCCAGACCAGCCGCTGTGAACTTTTCTTCGAAGCATGCGAGCATTTCTTTCAGCGCTTCCGGTTTTGTTACGCTGAGGGCGTCCTCTTCGCCGCTTCCGCCCGGTGTCGGCACCTCGCTGCCGATGACGTAGACAGGCGGAACGGTAACGGCCGCGCCGCAGTTTTCTCTGTATTCTGCGAAGCCTCTCTCGGACGCCTTGCAGAGCCGGACGGTCCGGTCTGCGATTTCCTCCGTGGACAGCGTGACCTCACTGCCCAGCGGCATGCTCGCGTCGAGATGGATCTTCGTAAATCCTGCTTTTGCAAATTCATAGGCAAGTGTTTCAGCGAGGTCCATGGCTTCCGCTGCGTCCTGCTTCTGCCAGGCGACCGGACCAAGATGATCGCCGCCGAGGATGACTCTATCCGCCGGAAGTCCCAGTTCCGACGCACGTGAAAGGACGTGGTCTCTGAAGTCGGCGGGCTTCATTCCCGTGTAGCCGCCGAACTGATTGACTTGGTTTGCCGTTGCTTCGATAAGCACCGGCGTGCCGGTCTTCATCGCCTGCAGAATCGCCGCGTCGATGACGAAGGGGCTGCTGCTGCACACAGAACAGATGCCTGCCGGAATCCCGCTCTTTTGCTGTTTTACAAGTTGCTGTAAGTAGTGTGTATCTTGCATTGTTCGATCCTCGCAGTTTATTCCTCGTAAATCGTAACGCCCTGCACGACCCGATTAACTTCACCTGTCGGACACGGATTGTCCGGAGTGATTCCCAGTTTCATCGAATACAGCATGGCCAGAGTCTGCGCGGCCATAATGTAGGCCGGCGCCAGAAGGCAATTGGCGGATTCGTTCCGATAGCCCATGTTCAAATAGAGATCGCAGCAGCCGGCCGCTTCCGCGTCTTCGGAAGACGCGATCGCGATGATCTTGCTCCCCTTCCGGTCTCTGTCGAGTTCCTTCAGCACATCCATTTCATATCTTCTTGTAAACGGATCGTCGGAGAGGAACACGACACAAAGGGTTTCGTCGTCAACGACGGATTTCGGTCCGTGCCTGAATCCCATAGGCGTATCATGCAGCGCGACCATCTGTCCCGCTGTCAGTTCGAGCACCTTGAGCGCAGCTTCCTGCGCGAGCCCTTTCAGGACATCGCTTCCCAGATAGACGATCCGGGCAAAGTCGTTTTCGGCAACAAACTCCGCAAGTTCTTTGTGTCCGACGGCGAGGAATTTCTCCGCGCTGCTCACGGTCTCGTAGAGGTCCATCTCGTAGTCTCCTGACAGGGCCACGAGCGCAGCGATGTACATACAGGTGAAGCTGCTGGTCATAGCGAAGCTTCTGTCATTGGTCTCCGGCGTGAGCACCAGGCTGAAACAGTTTGCCTTGTCCGCAGCCAGCTTCGCAAGCGCGCCTTCTTCGTTGCACGTAATGAACAGGTGGCTGACTTTGCCCGAGATCCTTTCTGCCGCCTTGACCGCGCCGACAGATTCCGGGCTGTTGCCGGATCTGGCGAAGGATACGAGCAGCGTCTTCCGCTCCGGTGAAATGAACAGCTCCGGCGTGGCTACGATGTCTGTCGTACCGATGGCGTGAACGCGGCCGGAAAGCTTTTGCAGTAAAGCAGGATACAGGCACCGCCCCACATATTCGCTTGTCCCTGCGCCGGTCAGGATGATGTCGCATTCGCCTGCCGTTGCATTATCCATAAAACTGCTCAGCGGCCCGCGAACGCCGCGCACCTGTGCGATCGTCTTCTGCCAGACGTCCGGCTGCTGCGCGATTTCCTCCGCCGTGAAAATGGCGTTTCTTGTTTTCAGTTCTTCTTTCTGATATCCAAATAACATGCTGCGTTCTCCTTATTTCATTCCTGTCATGGACAAGCCCTTGATGAACTGTTTCTGGAAGATGATGAACACAACTGCTGCCGGGATCATGATGAGCGCGGAAGCAGCCATCGTCGCCGACAGGTCGGTCGTATGCTGGGTCGAGAAGTAGCTCAGAGCCAGCGGAAGTGTCATCTTTTCTGTCGATGAGAGGTAGATCAACGGATTGAGGTAGTCGTTCCAGTACTCCATGAAGGTGAAGATGGCCAGTGCTCCGATGGCCGGCCGGATCTGCGGAATAACGATCCTCCAGTATATTGCAAAATCTCCCGCGCCGTCGATGCGCGCGCTTTCAATGAGTTCCCGCGGGATCTCTTCGCAGTACTGTTTACATAGGTAGATGCCGAAAACGTTCACGAAGGACGGAATGATCAGCGCCCATACAGAGTCGTAGAGACCGATGTCATCGATGATGATGAACGTGGTGATCATGGTGACCTGCGCCGGTACCATCATGGTGAACATGAGCATGGCGAAGAGGAAGTCCTTTCCTCTGAAACGGAAGCGCGCGAACAGGTATCCCACCAGCGTACTTGTAAACAGGATCACCAGCGTGTTCGTGCAGGTGATGAAGACCGAGTTGCCAAGCCAGTGGAAGAACGGCGACTTGGTCAGCACTTTGATATATCCGTCGAGGGTGAATTCCTGCGGAATGATGTGCATCGGATCTGTCAGTGTCTCCATCGTTGTCTTAAAGGAATTGCTGAGCATCCATATATAAGGAATGACAACGATGATCGATACGGCCAGCAGGATCGCGAAGATGAGCGCCCTGCTTTTGAAATCTCTTGTGTATGCGAAATCTTTCATATCAGTACTCCCAATCAACTCTGTTGATGCGCTGCTGCACAAGGCTTACGATGAGAATCAGCAGGAACAGCACGACTGACAGTGCCGCTGCGTATCCCATTTCCTTGTAAATGAACGCATTCTCGTAGATATAACTTGTGAGTACCAGTCCGGAGTTCTGCGGTCCGTCTTTGAAGAGCAGGACGCTGAACTGCGCGAACATCTGGAAGTATGAGATCAGTGTCATGAGAATAACGAAGGTCGTCGTTCTGCCCAGCAGCGGCAGCGTGATGTGGAAGAATTTGCTCCACCCGCCTGCATGGTCGAGATCTGCCGCTTCATAGACTTCGCCGGGGATGCCGTCGATGCCCGCTGAGTAGAGGATGATGTTATAGCCAAGGTCAGCCCACAAGGTGAAGACGATGACCGAAAACATGACGTAGTGAGGATCGCCTGTCCATGCTACGCCTTCCCCGCCAAAAGCTTCGATGATCTGGTTGACGAGTCCGATCTTCGTGTTGAAAATACTCCTCCCCCACACGACTGCCGAGGCGACCATAGGCGCCATACACGGCAGGAATACGATCATCCTGAAGAAGCTCCTGGTCTTGTTGCTCTTCATCTGGCTGATCAGCGTCGCAACGGTAAGAGAAATCACTATGTTAAGAGCAACTGCAACGACGGTGAATATGATCGTGTTCTTGAACGCTTTGACGGCGTCCGGATCGTCGAGCAGTTCTCTGTAGTTGTCAAGTCCAACAAACTCCGCAGAATGGTTCAGCGGATTGTAATTCATAAAGGATATCCCGAGTGTTCCAAGGATCGGGATAATAAGAAAAATCAGTGCTTCCGCAAATATTGGTATCAATATGAGCAGAAGGAATTTGCGGCTGGTTGTCAATTTGATCACCTTCCGGTTCTGCGCCCGGCATCTTCAAGGCCGGGATCTAAATATCCGAGTTTGCAAAGGCGCGGAGAGCAAACGCCCCCGCACCTTTATTCATGTGATTATTTGTACAGTTTCTTGTTGAGTGTCTTTTCAAGGGCAGCCAGAGCTTCATCTGTCGAGCCTGCCTCGCCTTTGCAGTATGCGCTGAATGTTTCGTTGATACATTCTTTGAATACGTCTGTGTTGAAGAATCCGATGAACTGCGCGCCGTCGAGGATACCTACGAGCGGCTCAGCAATCGGGTACTTCTTGAGATACTCAGGATCCTGCGCGACTGCTTCCTTTGCAGGGATCTGTCCGCAAGCCAGATTGTGCTGCATGATCACTTCGTCAGAGAAGAAATAGTTGAGGAAATCGAAAGCTGCAGCTTCCTGCGCCTCATCCAGTCCAGCAGCGACAGCCATGGACCAGCCTGTCTCAGATGCAAACTTTTTCTCAGGACCGTAGAACGGCATTGCAACATAGTCGAAGTCTTTGCCAAGCTCAAGGCCGAAACTGTCTATACCTTCCTGCAGGCACCAAGGTCCGCGCGGTACCATCATGACATCACCGGTGTACAGTTCCTGATATCCTTCGATATCGCTTCCGTCATCCAGGCCGGAAAGGTTGGTGACTGCACTGTCTCCGGATGCCATAGCTGCCAGCTCGTCCCAAGCCTTTTTGGCAGCATCTGAAGTGACGTTGATCGTGCCGTCTTCATTCAGATAGTTTTCACCCTGCGAAAGGATCATGGAAGTCCACAGATACATAACGCCGTCCCAGTTGACGAAGTCAAATCCCTTGACTTTGATCTTGTCTCCGTCCTTGATGGTTCCCTTTTCGGCTGCTGCTTTCAGTTCGTCCCATGTAGTCGGAACTTCGACGCCGGCGTCCTTCATGACATTGTTGTTGACGACCAGTCCGCCGCATTCAATGTTGAACTCCTGCGGAATGCCGTAGATGACACCGTCCGCTTCCAGAGCGCCGTAAGTGTTCGGATAGCATTCTTCCTTGACTTCTTTCTGCATGTCTTCAGGAAGCGGCGCTAAAACGCCTGCAGGTGCGAAATCGACGCCCCAGCCTCCCCACATCTCGTAGATGTCAGCTCCGCCTTCTTTTGACATGAGTGCTGTCTGCACCTTTGACTCGAACTCGTCATACGGGAATGACTCAATGTTGACTGTTACGTCAGGATGCTCCTCCATGTAGGCGTCAACGATGCTCTGATATGACGCATTCCATGATTCTTCATTGTTGTGTGTCCACAACGTCAGCGTTGTTCCGTCAGAACTGCCGCCACTGTCTGAGCCGCCGCATCCGGTGATCACGAGTGCGATCCCCAGGGTCAGCACGACTGTCAGGGCAATCAGAATCAGTTTCTTTTTCATTTCTTTTTCCTCCTTAGAATCAGATAATAACCACCGACTAGAACTTGAAATAACTTAAATACGCTCTATTCTTCTCAAGCATCTCCTGAACCATGTTATGGATTTCCTCCATGCTGCATACGCTTGCCGTAAGCGGGTCCTGAAGAACTGCCTGGAATACCAGATCAGTATCGCCTGTGATCGCTGCCTGTACTGCCATCTCCTCAAGCTTCGCTGAGTGGGATACCAGTGCTGACAACTGCGGCGGAAGTGTGTACACGCCCTTGACATGGATGCCGGTTTTGTCTGCCATGACCGGCACCTCTACGCAGGCGCCTTCATCTATATTGGTGATATACCCCTTGTTCCTGAGGTTTGCGTTAAACGGGAACGGCGTACCATCGCCGTAAATGGCGTTGAAGATATTCGATGCGTATTCATCTCCGCGCTCCAGTTCGACCTCCCCGTTCTCAAGCCAGTCAGAGTATTCTGCTTCCCAGGTGTCTTCACGGTTCATATACTCTTTCAGTATATATGCGTATTCGCCCGGGTTCCATCCTGTTCCGTGCATGCAGTATTTCTCAATGAGATCAGGTCTCTTACGGAACCACGGATTGTACTCCGAATTGTGTCCTGAGGACTCTGTTGGGAAGTATCTGAGATATTTGAACATCTCGATCCGGACAGGTTCTTCTGCTGCGACTTCCGGTCTGGTGATGGCTTCCCGCAGCGCCGGATACATGTCCTCGCCATTGTGTTTCAGTTCCAGATAGAATGCCTGGTGATTGATGCCAGCGCAGGTGTAGTCCAGTTCCCCTTTCTGCAGCCCGAGCCAGCCTGCCAGCATCTCCGCTGTTCCCTGCACACTGTGGCAAAGTCCTGTGATGCTCACATCCGACTGCGCCTGCAGATAGCTGACGAGCATAGCCATCGGATTGGTGTAGTTGAGAACGACCGCGTTCGGACAAAGCTTCTCAACATCTCTGATGATCTCCAGCAGGACAGGAGCTGTCCTGAGAAAGCGGAAGATCCCCGATGGGCCTCTCGTATCGCCGACACAGATATCCACGCCGTACTTCTTCGGGATCTCAACGTCATACCGCCAGACGTCCACGCCACCCTGCAGCACTGTAATCAGTACGCCGTCCGCGCCCGGCAGCGCTTCGAGCCTGTCCGTCGTCGCCGTGACCGTCGCATGGTGACCGCCGGCTTTTACGACCTTCTCGATGCCGCGTCTGGCATAGTCCAGTCGCTTTGCATCGATATCCACGAGGGCGATCTCTGCGTCATCAAAGCTTTCGAATGTCATCAGGTCTCTTACCAAATCTCTGGTGAATTCCAGAGAACCTGCGCCTATAAAAACAAATTTCCTCATGTGCGTCCCTCTTTGTTTAGTAAACAAAACCTTTCAATACACTTTACTTTGTTATCATTATAGAGCGTTTTTACCCAAATGTAAACTGTTTTTTGCTGCCAAATAAAGGAACACGTGCGAATTATGGCTTGACTGACCCTCTAATATAGTGTATATTGTTTACTAAACAAGGAGGCTATCTATGGCTACAATCCGAGAGGTTGCAAAGAGAGCCGGCGTGTCGGCCGCCACCGTATCACGGGTCCTTTCCGGTGATCCGGGGTTCAGCGTCCGTGAAGAGACGCGCCGCAAGATCAACGATGCCGTTGCACAACTTCAGTATGAGATCCCCGTCCGGCAGCAGAATCAGTTCCGCTTTGGCTGCGTTCTTTCCGATACGACTGACAAATACTCGGATCCTTTCTTTGTCGATATTCTTGTCGCTATGGAAGAAGCATGCAAAAGCAGGAACGCCACCATTGCTGTTGTCAAGTCATTTAGAGAACTGGACAATCCCCAGATTCTGCAGGAGATCATTGGTGCCGGACTGGATGGCGTATTCCTGATGGAGCATGTCTCGCCGGAAGCCATGACAGCGCTCGAAACGCATATCCCGCACATCATCTTCATCGACAAAGATGAACCCGAATATGATTTCGACAACGTAGGGTTCGATCACACAACTGCCAACTGGCAGGTGATGAACGCCCTTCTCGACCGCGGATACAAGCGAATCGCCCTCATCAGCGGCAGTTCTCCGGCGATGCCTCTGCCCGAAACCATCCGTATGGTAATATACAGAGAGATGCTTCGCCGCGCGGGGTTCGAATATGACGAGGAGCTGGTCAAAGACTGCGGCTGGGATCTGGATCTCTGCAAACAACAAACACAGGAACTCATGAGACTTCCTAAACCGCCTGACGCCATCTTCGCCGGCAGTGATTCTCTGGCTTCAGTCGTGCTTGGCACTCTCTACGCCGACGGTTACCGCTGTCCCCGTGATGTTGGCGTTATCGGATTCAACAACATCGACCTCAGTTCGCACCTGGTGCCTCCTCTTACCACAATCGAAGTTCCGACATCGGACATCGGCAAGGCGGCAGTCGAACGCATGATACAAGTCATAAAAGATAAGGATTCGTCCATTCGGCGCATCCTCTTCCCTACCAAACTGATAGAAAGGAAGTCATTGAAATGAAACATTATATCGGAATCGACGGCGGCGGCACCAAGACCAAGTTCCTGCTTGGCCGCGTAATCGAAGGAACCAAACCTGACGGCACGGGCACATCCGGTCTCGAAGTGATCGGTGAATACACCGGCGGCGGATGTCATTATATGCAGATCGGTTTTGACGGATTGGAGCGTCTCATACGCGAAGGTGTCACGGCGGTTTGTGAAAACGCCGGCATCCGGCCCGGCGATGTCGCTTTTGCTTTTGCCGGATGTGCCGGTTTCGGGGATGTGGAATCTGATCAGCCTCTGGTCGACCGCGCAATGGCAGCAGGCTTTGGCGACATGCCCTTCGCTGCGGAAAACGACAGCGCCAATGCTTTGGAAGGCGCACTCTGCGGCGCGCCCGGCATCAACATCATCGCAGGCACCGGCTCCATTGGAAGCGGCCGCAATGCCGCCGGCAGGTTCATGCGCTGCGGCGGGTGGCACTACGCCCTGGGCGGCGATGAAGGCAGCGCCTACTGGATTGCCTGGAACCTTCTTAAAGAGTACTCCCGTCAAAGCGACGGCCGAGACGAAAAGACGCTGTTATATGACGCGGTCAACGAAGCGCTCGACTTGAAGACCGACGACGAGATGGTCACCCGCGTGGTCAATGAATGGCATTTGGACCGCCCACGCATTGCAGGTCTGGCACCAATCGTCAGCCGGCTGTGCGAGGAAGGCGATCCCTATGCCAAAGCCATTCTGACAGACTGTGCGAAAGAGCTGTCCGATCTGGCCATCGTGCTGCGCGGCAAACTGGGGTTCGGCGATGAGGATGTTCCGGTCAGCGGCACCGGCGGCGTTTTCAAGATCGGTCCCGCTGTCACTGACCCGTTCGATCATATCCTGCAGCAGCACGGCATGCACTATGTCAAAGCAGCCACCACGCCCGACATGGGTGCTCTCATGCTGGCTGTTAAATACGGGCAGCAAAAATAAATACGATTTGCTTTTGCCATATCCCCGGATTTGTTGTATAATGCTGGGGACGGCTCGGTCTGCTAGCTCAGCTGGGAGAGCGCATGGGTCACAACCATGATGTCGTGGGTTCGAGCCCCGCGCAGACCACCAGGAACATAAGACCCCGCGCCAGTGAAATGGCTGCGGGGTTTTTCACAAATCTGTATTATAAGATTATTGACAGGCGCAGATCGATGTGGACGAACAAGATGAGGCTGTTACGCCGCAGTATCCTGATACTTCTGTTTCTGGGTGTGTTGATCGGCACATGCGGATTTAGTGCGGCCGCCGACGAGAATACTTTCACCACCCGCCCTGACGTCCGGTTTGCTGACGACAGCCGTTATAAAGATATCCAACAGCTCGAACTGAGTTTCTATGACACTGCGGATCACCTGTACAACTGGAAGTTCCCCTATTCCGATGATCTTTTCCGGTATCCTTCCGATGAATTCAGCAGATTGTTTGCGCAGTGCTCTCTTGGTTTTGCGATATCCGCATTTCGAAATGATAAAGAAGATTTCCTGCCGTACTTTGACCGGTATCTTGCAGCGATCGGGTTCAGCGACCGGGATTCGTTTGGATACGACCGGCCGCCGACTCCGGATTCTCTGGCCGGCGTCATCGCGCACAAACGCATCGACGATATGACCGTCATTGCTGCGACCGCCTGCGGAGCAGGTTACGGCGAAGAGTGGTCCTCAAATCTGAGGGTCGGGACAGGGGTGCGTCACGAAGGCTTCAACAACGCAGCTATGATACTGGAGAGCCACATCAACAGTTATATCAAAGAGCACAACATCAAAGGCAAAACAAAGCTCTGGATCTCAGGATATTCCAGAGCGTCCGCCGTCGCGAACATCACCGCGGCCGATATGATCGAATCCGGACAGTTCGATGACGTGTACGCTTATCTCACCGCTGTTCCGAGAACGACGAAAAAACCGGTCGCTTATCCGGGCATCTACAACATCTGCGGCAAGAACGATCCCGTGCCGCGTACGCCGCTGCAAAGCTGGGGGTATGAGCGGTACGGAACGACCTTATACACGCCTTCTCAGGAAACGGACAGCAATTATGCGACTCTGGCCCACACAGCATCAAAGATAACACAGCAGTTAGCCTATGAACCTTTCCGGAACAACCCCGAACTCAACCATCAATTCCGTCTGGTGCTTTCTTTTTTGGGTTCCTTCTTCCCGACTACGGATGAATATGTTGCACAGCTGCAGCCAAACCTGATGAAAATCTGGACTCAGCCCGATCTAGGGCACGCTTTTGAGATGCTTGCGGCTTCTATGCCGAAGCATTCCCAATTGAATGCGCAGCAGAAGAACCAGCGTGATGTATTTGTTGACTATCTTACCTTCGCAGCATCCCAGCACCTCAAATCAAAAAGCCGCCAGACTGAAGACGGGAGCTGGGAAGCAGATGACCCGACCGCCGATAACGTTGTCCTGGAGCACCGCCCCATGATCTACATCAGCTGGCTGTTCTCTGACAACAGTACGGAAGATGTATTCTATGGTCCTACGGAAACCCGGTGGATCGTCTTCATCGGCGACATAGCCGTCGACGTACTGAAAGGCAAAACCACCATCGCCTCCATTGACCGAAAAGGAGCACTCACGGAAGCAGAAGCCTCCGAGAAAGCCAAACAGGGTTCCCTTCCGGACATCTTCATGATGCGTCAGGGAAAAGAAACAGCCGTCAGTCTTCCTTCTGACAGCGAATATACGATACAATTGACCGCCTTCAACCGAAAAGCGCTGACCTATCATGATCTTTCCTACGATGCGTATGATACCGCATATAAACCGGGCATGATGTACATCGGGACTCCCGGCAAAGGCACTTACAGGATGAAAATAACTCCGGGCGAAGATCTTCCGGAGCTTGTTCCTACAGATAATAATAATGCCATTTCCGGGTTTGCACAAACCCCTTATCGCTATTCTCCGACGGACGAAATGGATACGGAGATGAACGCGGACAGAAACAGTTTTCTTTCCGTTGGGGAAATCATCAAAATCGTGATCCGGACAAATCTGCTTTTGCTTTTGCTGTATGTGATCTGCCTGATCATTTATCTGGTGCACCGCCGTGAGGCGAAAAAAGGCTCTGTTTCCTATTCCTCATGGTTCGTCATTGTTCCGCATCTGGTCATCATCGCAGTCTTCGCCGTTCTGACGCAGGTGTTTTCCTATTATCTGTTCGCCATTGATCAGGCCATGACGGAATGCGCCGCAATCACATTTTTCGTGATTTGGCTTTTGTCGGTGCGGGGATTTCTGCGGAACAAAAACCGGCGGAACCTGCTGCTTTCCGTTGTCCTTGCTCTGGTGACGGCGGTAGTCTTCCTGTTCTATCACAAACTGCCGCTCGCGAGCTTCAGCGTGTTCCATCTGGCGGTATTCGCTGCGATCGTGACGGGCTTCGCCCTTTTGGCGATCCGGTCCTTCCGTATTACTCCAGTCCGGGAAACTCCAGCTGACGGAGAGCTTCAAACAAAACAACAATGACAGAATTGGATAAGTTGAATGATCTGAGACGTGTATTCGCGCTCATGGGGATGCGGACAGCCTGATCGGCATGGGCGGCAATGAAGTCGCGGGGCAGCCCCGCAGTCTCACGCCCGAAGAGAATCATGTCCTCGTCCTGATACTTTACATCTGTATAGCGATGTCCGCCCTTGGTCGTGGCCAGCCACATGCGCCGGCCCGCGTACTTCTCCATGAACTCATCAAGACTTTCGTGCACCTCAAGTTTGACATAGGGCCAATAGTCGAGCCCTGCCCGCTTCAGGCTTTTGTCATCGATACTGAAACCGAGCGGCTTGACAAGATGCAGCACACTGTCCGTGGCTGCGGCCGTCCTCGCGATATTGCCTGTGTTGGGCGGAATTTCCGGTTCCACCAGAACGATGTGGATCGCCATATGAATCAACTCCTGCTGTCATGCTTTTGC